>NZ_ANAH02000075.1 GCF_000335475.2 Cystobacter fuscus DSM 2262
CTTTACCTGGCGCACTCGAGTCCTTTGACACTGTTTGGGTTATTCGGGCTGGGCCTGGGCCTCCAGCCGTCGCTCATACAAGCGGAACCAGAGCGCGATGCCCGCGTCGGCCCGCACCAGGTGGAAGTCCCCGCGGGCGGGATGCCGGGGCTTACTGTGGCGCAGCAGCGCGTAGTCTTCCGGCTGGATGAGCCACAGTTCCGTCCGGACCAGGAACCACGCCACCAGCCCTCCCACGACTGGGAGACCACTGCGGTAGCGGAAGACCACCCAGGTGTGCTCCGCGTCGATGGGCGTGGCGGCCACCAGCGCCTGGGTGAGGCCGCCAAAGCGGGCGAGCACCAGATGGGGAAAGAGGATGCTGGCGGACCTTCCCACCTCGTCCCGCGCGGCGGACCAGGTCCGGGCCCTGCTGCCCGAGCTGTTGCCTGAATCCGGAGCGGAGCTCGCGCACCTGGCGGCCCGCCTGCGGATGAGTCCCCGCACGCTCCAGCGACGCCTGCGGGACGAGGGCACGTCGCTGGAGGCCGAGCGCGAGGCCTTCCGGCGGCAGCAGGCGCGCGTGCTCCTCGAAGCGGGCACCCCCATCGCCGAGGTGGCGTGGCGGCTCGGTTACTCCGCACCGAGCGCTTTCCATCACGCCTTCCGTCGTTGGACGGGCCAGTCCCCACGGGAATGGCTGCGGGGCAGGTAACCCTTCAGGGACCGCGCGCAAAGAGTTTCCTGGTAGATACGCCTCCGCATGAAGCTCGAAGACATCCAGCCAGAGTGGCTCACGGAACTTCTTCGGGCCGGGGGCTCACTGCCTTCGGGAGCAGTGGCCGCGGTGCAGGTGAACCACTCGTCGCGTCATTTCTCCACGGTGGCGCGGCTGCAGGTCCAGTACACCGCCGACGCGCCTTCCACCGCGCCCACGGCCCTGTTCCTGAAAAGCAGCAACCGTCCCTCGGAGGGGGTGTTCCACGCCGAGGTGAAGCCCACGCTGCGAGACGCCCCCGCGATTCGCTGCCTGGGCAGCCGGGTGGAGCAGGAGGTGACCTGGCTGCTCTTCGACGATCTGAGCGGGACGCATCTCTCACTCCCCGAGGACGTGCCCCCCACTCGGGCCATCTATGAGCAGATGGTGGACTGCCTGGCGGGACTGCATGTCCAGCGCTGGGAGGACGCTCAGATGCGCGAGCGGTTCGCCACCCGGAATGGGGATCCGTCCTACGGCTTCCTCTTCAAGCAGACGCTGGGGGCTTTTGGTGGGTTCGTGGACGCGCTGGAGGATCGCCTCTCCGGCGAGCGCCGCGCGCTCTACGAGCGGGTGCTCGAGGTCTGGCCTCGCATGTGCCTGGAGCGAATCCAGCGAGGACACGGCGTGACCATGATCCACGGCGACGCCCATCCGTGGAACTTCCTGCTCCCGCGGCCAGGTCAGGCGGGGAGGCTCTTCCTGGCCGACTGGGCGGACTGGCGCTTCGACTCAGGCACTCACGATCTGGCCTTCCTCGTCTCGCTGCCCTGCTTCCCGGAGCAGCGCGCGCGGATGGAGCAGGAGCTGGTGCGACGCTACTGCCAGCGTCTGAACGAGGGCGGCGTGCGTTACGGATGGGAGGAGTGCTGGCTCGATTACCGCAAGTCGGTGATCGGCAACCTGCTCTGGCCGGTGTTCTGGTGGTCGCTCGGCAGCCCCAGCAGCATCTGGTGGCCCAACCTGGAGCGGGCGGTGCTCGCGTTCCAGGAGCAGGGCTGTGAGGAACTGCTCTGAGCGCGTTGGTGAATGCCTCCTGACCCACTTCTTCAACGAAGACGAGCCCACTCCATGGGAGATTCCTGGGAGGCTCACCGAATGCCAGAGGCAAGCGATCGGGTAGCCACAGAGAGAGGAGCAGCAGTGACGACCAAGCCGGTGAAGGGACCCCAGTCGTACTTCCCGTCGATCGAGAAGACGTACGGCCGCCCCGTGGAGGAATGGTTCAAGGTCATTCGTTCAGCGCCCGTCAAGGGGCACATGGAGATCGTGAAGTGGCTGAAGTCCGAACACGGTCTCGGCCACGGGCACGCCAACGCACTCGTGGCCTACTTGCGGGAGCAGGACGCCAAGTAGAGGGCCCCGCTGCTGAGAGGTGGCAGGGAGCGCTCAATCCGAACGCCCCCCGAGGGCCTCAGGTCGCGGGAGTTCCCTCCCTCCTGACTCTCTCTGGTACAAGGCCTTTGACACCTCCTCTGGGCCAGACGAGGTACGCCACACCAGCCCACTTCACCACCGAGAACGCGAGTGTCGAGGCGGCGATCAGCACGCCCATCCCCATCGCGACGACGAGCACCTGCGTGACGATGCCGAGCACCAGACCGAAGGTCACGAAGTAGCCGCGACGAAAGCCGTGATCGAGACCCGCGCTCATCGCGGCGACCGCGCCCGCGCCGGGCGACAGGCTGATCGCCCAGGAGGCGGCGAAGAAGGTGAGCCAGACGGACAGGGCCATGCCGGCTTTGTAGCACGGCCCTGTCCGTCCCCGTTCACTGGGGCAGCCTCGGGCCCGCGGCCCTGTCCCGCCAAGTATGGGACGAGGATCGAGAACTTCCGGCGGTACAAGGCGTCGGCTGCCGATCGCCTTCAGATCGCGGACCGCCAGCGCCCGTCGCGGAACAGGTAGAGGTCCTTCGGGCCGAGGGAGTACAAGCCGTCCTCCGCTGGCAGCAGCCGCAGGCAACTGCCGGGGCGGGCGTCGCCGTCGAAGCGGTCGTCCGGGACCAGGCGGTCACCCAGCAGGCGCAGGATGTGGAAGTCGCTGACGACGAAGACCTCGCCGCCGAAGTCGGCCACGTCCTGCAGCGTTTCGCCGCGTCCGGTGTCCACCGTTTCCCAGAGGTCCCCCCGGCCGCGCACCAGCATGCCGCCGTCCCCGACCGCGTACACCTGCCCGTCGGCGGCGCAGCAGACGGCGTTGAGGTTGGCCGACGTGGGGCTGTCGATGCGCGCCCAACGCCCTTGCACGTCACCGCGCCACACCTCCCCCTGCCAGCCCACTGCGTAGAGCTCGTCGAGCGAGAAGCCATGCAGGCCCTCGAAGCCGACGACGCCGTGGTCGTCGGGCCGCGGGCCCGGGCCGATGGCCCGCCACTGTGCGGGGCCGTCCCGCACCAGCACCTCGCGGCCCATGCCGCAGGCGAGAACGACGTGGTTCACCGCCGTCAATGCGGCGAGCGCATGCCGCGCCTGGTGCAGTTCGCCTTCCGCCTGCCGCAGCGTCTCGGTGTTGATCTCGAACATGTCCCGCCCGGCCCCGATGAACACGAACACGCGCTGCTGGCCGGGTGGCTTGACCGTGGCGGCCGCGACGGCCGCCCATCCGACCGACGTCGGGACCTTCTCCACGCCGCCGTCGACGAAGCACAGGAAGGTCGAGTTGTTCAGCCCTTTCGCCGACAGCTCGTCGAGCGCCTTGGCCACGAAGCAGTAGTCGTAGAAGGGCGCGCAGCCAGCGAGGAACGTGGATTCGGAATGGTTCATGGGGATGGAGGCGCGAAGTTCTGGCGCAGCGTGAAGAACAACTCCAGGAGACAACACGAATGAACTCTTCTTTTTCAGAGAGCGTCCACTCCAGCCGTAGGCCAGGAAGGCGCCTTCCATTCCATGGACGATAGCGAGAGGCCGCCTATCGTCGCCCACGAGCGCAGGTGCATAAACAATGATGCCGAGTTCGTCGGGGAAGACCGCCATATCAGCACCAATCCATGACGACGACATCAAGGGTTTTATCCAGCACCTCAAGAGCAACCTTGTGCGCGGTGCTTTTCACGCCAACGACAAAGCCGTATCCGCATGCTTCTTAGAGCAGGACGAGGAGCGCGAGCACCGGGCCCACTCGGGGGAGCGCTTCAGCCAACGTCCCGGAGCGTCCAGCCCGCGCGAGGCCCTCGGCTCCCCTCGCCACCTCCGCGGCTTGCCCGCTCGTCCTCGCGGCGCGGGAGAAGCGCTCGAAGGCCCGTTCCGCCGCGGTGAGCTCGCGGTCCAACTGTTCCCACTGACGCGGCTCGATGTCTTTGCGCGCCCGAGACAGCAGTGACCTGGCCTTGTCCAGGTCCACCTTTCCAATCCACGACCGTTCCGGTGCCGGCTCCATCGGCGCGGAAACGAGCCGGATGCGCGGGCCCGAAGTGGGAGTCGACGCGAAGGCGTGGGGCCGCGGCATCGGCTGCGGGGCGGGCGCGCTCGCGCAGGCGGAGAGCAGCACCAGGAGCGCGCTCCAGGTTCGCAAGCGCATCGTCACGTCCTTTCATCAAGCAGCGGGTAACCGCGCGTCCTGCTTGGGGCCTTCCATCGCCCTGCCCACGGGTTCGAGTCCCGTACTCCTCGCCACGAGCGAGGATGTGGCGCGCGAGGCCCTGACCCGGAGCCGCCGCGAGGGCCTCAGGTGACGGGAGGACCACCCTCCTGGCTCTCTCCACCCTCCGCATTGCCTCCCGGAGTGGGCGTGGCTGCCAGGGCCTGGCCGATATCCACCGCGATCTCCGGCTCGTCCTTCACCAGGTGGAAGAACTCGCGGCGGAACGCCTCGGGGGTGAGCTGGCAGGTCACCGCGAAGCGCGCCAGCTCTCCCGGCCGGGAGAAGTCCTCGCGCTTGAGCCGCAGCATGAAGCTGCGCGCGATGCGGTAGCGATCCGAGTCCACGTCCACCATGCGCACCCGGGGCCGCCCGGTGGCCGGGTCCTTCATCTTCTCGAAGGAGATGGGCTGGAAGCGCCCGTTGATCATGGCCACCACCGCCTCGGTTCCCCCCTCGATGATGTAGCGCGCCGCGCAGTGGCCAAGGTCGCGCGTGTACTCCATGTCGAACGGAATGGGGTCCGCGCAGCGCACCTCGTAACCGATGTACTTGGAGACGATCGTGGACTTGATGCCCAGGACCGCCAGCCGCGCCTTGACGGCCTTCTCGAGCACCTCGGCCAGGGGCACGTCCGCCACGTGCAGGTTGCCCATGTGGTCGCGCGGCAGCTCCGTGTAGCGCGCCAGATCCTCGGGCTCGATGCAGTCGGCGAGCCCCTCGGCCAGGAGCGCGATGCCATCCGGGCGCCCGTACGCGAGCCGCTTGATGACGGAGCCGGCGAGCAGGTCCACCACGGTGGAGAAGGGCACCTTCTTGCCACGGAACTCCTCGGGGATGACGGTGACGGTGGCGCCCACCGCCTTGCCGATCGCCAAGGCGAGGTGTCCCGCCTTGCGCCCCTGGGCGACGACGAAGTACCAGCGCGACGTCGTCTTCGCGTCCACCATCAGGTTCTTGACGATCTCCACGCCCACGTGGCGCGCCGTCTGGAAGCCGAAGGTGCTCGTGTCGTCGGGCAGGTCGATGTCGTTGTCGATCGTCTTGGGCACGTGCACCACGCGGATGCGGCCCCGCGTCTTTTCGGAGATGATCTGCGCGAGCGTGGCGGTGCCATCGCCGCCCACCGTGACGAGCATGCCCACACCCAGGCGCTCCAGCCCGTCGATGGTGCGCTGGAGGTGCTCGGGGGAGCGTGTGGGGTTGGCGCGCGAGATGCCGATGTACGAGCCGCCGCGGAAGTGGATGCGGCTGGTGTCCTCGATGGTGAGGGGAATGACGTGGGAGGTGTCTCCCTCGGCGAGCCACTTGAAGCCATCCTGGATGCCGAGTACCTCCACGCCCGCGAGGCAGGCTCGGATGGTGGCCGCTCCAATCACGCTGTTGATGCCCGGGGCAGGCCCCCCGGCGACGACAATGGCGAGCTTCTTCATGAGTGCGCGTGTCTCCCGTGAATTCCTCGCCGCATCCTCCCCCGGAGCGACGGCTGAACCCAGCGAGAAAAGGTCATGAATCGCGCTCGAGGTGCAGATGGGAGCCGACGAGCCGGATGCCCGCGGCGTCGAGCATTCTCGACTCGGGTGTGTTGCGTGTGATGACCGTCTTGCCACTCGCGATCCAGTACCACCGCTTCACGGTCGCGCCCGGCTTGAGCTCGGAGCGCAGAACCTTTTCGGCGGCGCGCTTCTTCGCGATGAGAACCTTGACCTCCCCAGTATTCGCCGGATGGACCTCGACCGCGATGAGCGGAAGGTTCGATTGGGTCGTTCCCAGCAGATAGTCCCATCGATTCTCGTTGCCACGCTCGGCCGAGGTTTGAGCGTCGAGATCGAGCGAGTCGATGACCCGGACAGCAGCGGACTCAACGACCCGTTCGCGGTCACCCTTTCGAAGGGCCCGTTTGCCCGGATGGACCGCAGCCACGAGCGCGCTCTCCTGCTTCAGCGCCTTGCCGACGCTCACGAGTCCTCCTCGTTGACCGCATCGGAGATGGCTTTTCCGAACCGCCCACTGAAGTCAGTCAGCCCACCCCAGCCCGAGGTCGTCGCATCATCTGCACCTGGATCGAGGCTGGAAATGTCCCGGCTGTGGACACGGAGTTCCTCATCGAATTCCAGAGCGTAGGTCCTCGTGGACTTATGGAGTGCCTCGCTGATGAACCGCGCATTCTCCGCCCCGGCGGGTAGACCGAATGCCTCACGCAGCCTCCGAGCGCCTTGCTTCTTGTCCCGCAGGGACTGGATGGCGAAGACGACATCCAGCACGACAGGCGAGTGGGTCGACAGGACGACCCGATAGCCGCGCCACAACAGATCGAGGACCAAGGCCATGACCGCCGTCAGGGCCTGCGGATGGAGACCCATTTCAGGCTCTTCGATGATGACCCATTCGATGTCTTCATCCTTCCTTCTGCTCCGCTCGGGAAGAACCCGGTAGAGGCCGAGAAGTAGCGGAGTGAACTCTCGCTGCCCCGCAGTCCAGGTCATGAACGGGAGCTGTGTCTTGCCGTAGCCCAGCTGAAGCCGGGTCTGCAATCCAGCCTTCTCCAGCCGCACCGTGCCCCCATGGAAGACGGCATTGTCGATCAGGGTGCGCACCCCCTGCTTCAATCGTCGCTCCACTGGAAACAGATCTCCCGCCTGTTTTCCGGTGAAGCGGTCATACAGGCTCTGGCTGAACAAGCGGGCAACGGCCGGTGTATCCGCCTTGAGCCGCATGAAGGGCGCTGGCCACCCCTCCGTGATGAGGAGGGCACGATGTGCCGGGACGAAGAACACGCGGCCTTTTGCTCTCTTGGCACGTAGCAGCTTCTCTGGGCGCAATGGCCGACCGTTGATGGATACACGCGTCTTCCCCACCCACGCCGTGCTCATCCCCTCACCGAAATAGGCGTCCAGCAACTCGTTCTTGTCCTCCAGGGAAGTTCCGGCATCACGCAACGCCGAGACGATCTCGCCACTGTCAAGCCCCAGCTTCCACGTCTGGAGCAAGAGACTCTTCCCCGCCGCCTGGGGACCCACCAGAACGGTCAAGTCTCCAAACTCGATGCGAGCATGTGCGATCTGCCCGAGATTGCGGACCTCCAGAACATCAGCAGCCACATGTCCTCCCAGAGGAAGCGGACGCTGACACAGGGCGGGAGACTTCAACAAGCATCCTCAACCAACCCACCCTCCACTGGCCCTCGGGTTGCACGGTCCGCCCCGCGTGCTCCAGTCCCTCCTCGAACTACTCTACCCGCCCGCGTGCATCGCCTGCGCGAAGGTGATGCCCGTGCGCGCCGCCTTCTGCGAGACGTGCGACCTCGCCGTGGAACGGCTGCCCACCGCGCGCTGCCGCACCTGCGCCGAGCCCGGCGCCTTTCCCCGCGACACCTGTCCCCGCTGCCACGACGCGCCGCCGCCCTTCTCCCTCGCCTGGGCCCCCTTCGCCCACGAGGGCCCCGTCGCCCGCGCCATCCACCGCTTCAAGTACGAGGACCATCCCGAGCTCGCCCCCGTCCTCGGGGAGCTGCTCGCCTCCGAGTGCCGCCACTTCCTCTCCCAGGCCCCCACGCTGCTCGTCGCCCTGCCCCTGCATGGCAAGCGCTTCCGCGAGCGCAAGTACGATCAGGCCCAACTGCTCGTGGAGGCCCTGGCCCGCGCCACGGGCCGCGAGGCCAGCCTGGGCCTGCTCCACCGCGCCCGCGAGACGCGCCGCCAGGTGGGCCTGTCCGAGGCCGAGCGCGCCCTCAATGTCTCCCAGGCCTTCCGCGCCTCCGCCTCCGTGGCCGGACGGGACGTGCTCCTCGTGGACGACGTGCTCACCACCGGCGCCACCGTCCGCGCCGCCGCCACCGCCCTCCAGGACGCCGGGGCCCTCCGCGTGGAGGTCCTCACCCTCGCCCGCGCCTTCTCCCTCGCCTGAACCCCGGCCTCCGGACACCGGGCCCGCCCCCTCGCACGTTCCTCGACATTTCAGTTGCCTGCCCGCTCCCAACAGCGCATGCAGGGAAGGCTGCCCGAAGTCCGGCTGTTCACCGGCGCCGGGAATGACACCCCGGTCCCCCCTTCCGACGGACGAGGAACACGGATGTCTCGTACCCCACGGCTCGCCCCGCGCTCTCCTGCTCCCTGGCTCGCGACACTCCTCGTGCTCGCCTGCCCGCTCATCGCGCTGGCCGCCCCCAACCCGAGCGCCGCCGAGGCCCAACAGGAGGCCGAACAGGCCCTCTCCCTCGCCTCCTCCCCCCGAGGCGCCGCGCACCTGCTGCGCATGCAGGCGCTCGAGCCGGACCTCGACGATCTCACCCTCCTGGCGAAGACCTATACCGAGGTGGCCACGAGCCGGAAGTTCGTGGACCCCGGCACCCGCGCCACCGCGCAGTTCCTCATGCTGGACCTGGAGCGCGCCCGCGGCCGGCTCAACCGCGCCGCCGAGTGGCAGGACTCGCTGGGCTTCGTGCGCGACTTCTACGTCGTCGGTGGCTTCGACAACGAGGGCAAGGCCGGCTGTGACACCGACTTCGGCCCCGAGGCGGCCGCGCTCGACCTGTCCGCCCGCTACTCCGGCGCCAAGGGCCCCGTGTCCTGGCGCCCCCTGTCCGTCACCCCCAACGACGGCTACATCGACCTGGGCGCCGCGCTGCGTCCCAACCGCGAGGCCGTGGCCTACGCCGTCACCTGGCTGGAGGCTCCGGCCGAGACGCGCGTGGCGCTCGGCGTGGGCACCTCCGGCGCCTTCCGGCTGTGGGTGAATGGTGAGAAGGCCGCCACCAGCGACCACTACAACCTGCCCCGGCCGGATCAGACGCGCGTCTCCGTGCGCCTGCGCAAGGGCCTCAACCGCGTCCTCGTCAAGGTGTGCCAGGAGTCAGGACCCCTCGGCTTCTACCTGCGCCGCGATCCCCCCGGCCGGCTGCGCGTCACCCTGCCCTCCTCCGCTCCCGTGATCGCCAAGGGCACCACCCCCGCGCCCCAGCTCCTGCCCACCCTCACCTCCTCCTTGAGGGACGCGGTGGCCCGCGCCCCCGCGGACGCCGCCCTGCGCGGTGAGTACGCCACCGTGCTCGACTACTTCCGCGCCTTCGACGAGCGCGAGCACACCGCCACCGTGGAGGCCGAGCGCGCCGCCCGCGCCGCCCCGAACGACGCGCGGCTGCAACTGCTCGCCGCATCCACCGCCCGCGAGGATCTCAACCAGCGCCGCCTCTTCCTGGAGGCCGCCACGCGCGCCGATCCCTCGCTGGTGCGCGCCCGCGTGGCGCTCGCCGAGTTCGAGCTGGAGCGCGGCCACCCCGAGCGCGTCCTGGAGCTGCTCACCCCCGCATTGACGAGCGCCCCCGACTCGGCCGGTGTCCGGCTCACGCTCGCCCGGGCCCACGAGGCGCTCGGGGAGTCCGCCCGCGCGCACAAGCTCGTGGAGGAGACGCTCCTGCGGCTGCCGCGCATCCCCCGCGTGGTGCGCGCCGCCGCCAGCTCCGCGCGCTCCCTGGACCGGCCCGAGGAGGCCGCCTCCCGGCTGCGCGTGGCGCTCGCGCTGCGCCATGACGACCGCACCAGCCGCACCCTGCTCGCCTCGCTGCTCGCCGACCGTGGCCAGCTGGAGGCCGCCGTGCGCGAGCACACCCAGCTGCTCTCGCTCTACCCCTTCGACAACGGCTCGCGGCTGAAGCTCGCCGAGCTGCGCGCCGCCAATGGCCAGCTCGACGCGGCCACCACCGGCTTCGCCGAGGCGCGCGCCCTCTCCCCGGACGAGCCCGATCTGTACGAGCGCGAGGGCCGCGCGCTGCTCGCCGCCAGCCACCGCGAGGAGGCCATCGCCGCCTTCGAGCGCTCGCTCGCGCTGCGCCCGCAGAACCCCACCCTCAAGGATGCCCTGCGTGCCCTCAAGGGCGAGGCCGCCAGCGCCGGCGCCCAGTACCTGCTGGACCCCAAGGCCCTGGCGCGCGAGGCCGACGGCTACACCAACGAGGACGCCGTCTACCTCGCGGAGACCACCTTCGTGCGCGTGCAGAAGAGTGGCCTGTCCGGCCGGCTGCACCAGTTCGCCGTGAAGGTGCTCAACGCCCGCGGCGTGGACGCCTTCCGCACCTACCCCGTCACCTACTCGCCGGATCGCCAGGAGGTGCGCATCCTCCGTGCCCGCATCACCAAGCCGGACGGCTCCGTGGTGGACAGCTACGGCGAGAGCGACCGCAACATCAACGAGCCCTGGACGGGCATGTACTACGACGCGCGCGCCAAGATGCTCTCCTTCCCCGCGCTCGCCGCCGGGGACGTGCTGGAGTTGCAGTACCGCGTGGACGACACCGCCCAGGACAATCTCTTGTCCGACTACTGGGGCGACGTGGAGAGCGTGCAGGGCGTCTATCCCAAGGTGAGCTACCAGTTCCTCGTGGAGATGCCCCAGGAGCGGCCCCTCTACTGGAACGAGAAGAAGCTGCCCGGGGTCGCCTACGCCCACGAGCCCGTGGAGGGCGAGCGCGTGCTGCACCGCTGGAGCGCCAAGCACGTGGCCAAGGTGGTGCCCGAGCCCGGCATGCCCGGCTGGGCCGAGGTGGCCGCCAACCTCCACGTCTCCACCTACCGCACCTGGGACGAGGTGGGCCGCTACTGGTGGGGCCTCGTGAGGGATCAGCTCACGCCCAACGAGGAGCTGCGCCAGACGGTGGAGACGGTGCTCAAGGGTGTGGACCGCAAGGATCAACAGGCGGTGATGCGCGCCATCTACAACTTCGTTGTGACGAACACGCGCTACGTGGCGCTGGAGTTCGGCATCCACGGCTTCAAGCCGTACCGGGTGGACCGGGTGTTGTCGCGGCGCTTCGGCGACTGCAAGGACAAGGCGAGCCTCATCCACGCCATGTTGAAGGTGGCGGGGGTGGACAGCCGGCTGGTGCTGCTGCGCATGCGCGACCTGGGCTCCATCGGCGAGGAGCCGGCGAGCCTGGCGGCCTTCAACCACGCCATCGTCTATGTGCCGCAGTTCGGCCTCTACCTGGACGGCACCGCCGAGTTCCACAGCGCGCGCGAGCTGCCCAGCTCGGACCGGGTGGCCAACGTGCTGGTGGTGGAGCCGGGCGGCAAGGCCTCCTTCCTCACCACCCCCGAGGCGAAGCCGGACGACAACGCCACGCGCCTGGCCATGGACGTGACGCTGCGTCCGGATGGCAGCGCCGAGGTGGGCGGGGCCACGACGGTGGGCGGGCAGATGGCGCCCGAGTACCGCCGCGCCTACAGCTCCGTGTCCTCGCGCAAGTCCACCTTCGAGCGCGCCTGGGCGCAGAGCTTCCCCGGCCTCACCGTGCGCGACGTGAAGCTCAACGACACCACGCGCCTGGACGACGACGTGAAGGTGGACTTCCGCATGGCCATCCCCCGCTTCGCCGAGGCACTCCCCGGTCAGTTGCGCTTCCTGCCCTTCGGCACCGGGCGCGCCTATACCCAGACGTACGCCGCGCTCGCCGAGCGCCGCTTCGATCTGATGATGAGCGGCCCGTGGGTGAACCGCTTCACCTTCCGCTACACGCTGCCCGCGGGCTACTCCGTGGCCGAGCTGCCCCCCACCCTCCAGGAGGAGACGCCCTTTGGCCGGGTGCGGCTCACCTACAAGCAGGAGGGACAGCAACTGGTGTGCGATGGCGAGGTGGCGCTCACCTCCGCCCGGGTGAAGGCGAACGACTACGCCGCCTTCCGCGCCTTCCTCGGCCGGGTGGATCAAGGCTTCTCGCGCAAGGTCACCCTGCGCGGCCCCGCATCGCCCACCGCCCAACGCTGACCTCATCCCGGGGGGCCGCGTGTAACGCCCCCGGGGTTGGCGCATCCTGACCCTTCGCGCGACCGCCCGGACGAGGACTCCGGGCCCGCGACGGGGGGGCGCTCATGATGAAGCTGGCGTTGTTGGGAGATAGCTATCCGACCCAGGTCCGGGTCAATCCCCGGGCCCTCGGAGAGCTGGAAGTCGTGTGGGTCGGGCAGTCGCGTGAGTCCTTCTTCCGGGAGGTGCCCAGGCTCCGGCCCCAGGTGCTCGCGCTGGACTTCATGGACCTGGGCCAGGTGCCCACCGAGCTGATTCCCGGGATGCTGGAGAGCACCGGCGCCCGCCACGCGCTCATCAGCTACCGCCTGCCCCACTCTCCCCTCATCGACGCGCTCCGCTCGCCGCGCGTGAGCTTCCTCCGGGGGCCGGTGCCCCTGAGCCTGCTGCGCCTGCGCGTGAACCGGAGCCTCGACGACCTCGAACGCGCGGGCAGGCCCGTGAGGCAGGCCCCCATGAGTCAGGCCCCCGGCGCCCGCGCCCCGCGCTTCAGCCCCGAGCAGCTCGGCCGGTTGATGGAGCTGTCCACCCAGGAGGGGTGCGAGTGCGCCCCCCAGCTCGCGCGGCTCGTCGGTGGCCTGCGCGGCTTCTGGGAGTACACGGCGGGCTGCGAGCAACACGACGAGAAGGAGCAGCGCCTCCACGAGCTGCTCGACCGGCAGATGACCCGCGCCCGGGAAGCCCTGGAGGAGGGGCTCGTGGCGCTGCTGGAGCACGGGAACCTCCGGCTCTGAGTCAGTCCAACAGCGCGGCGAGCAGCCGGCGCACCTCGGCGGGGCCATTCACCCGGTAGCCGGCGCGCGACTCCTTGCCTCCCGCGTGGATGGCGATGCCGTCCTCGGGGAGCGCGGCGAAGAGATCCTCGTCCGTGCGATCATCGCCGATGGCCACCACCCGGGTGCCGGGAGTCAGGCCCTCGGTGACGCGCCCCACCACGCGGCCCTTGTTCACGCCGCGCGCGCGCACCTCCACCACCTTGTCGCCGGGCAGCACCTCCAGCGGTCCCTGGGCGAAGACCTCGCCCAGGTGCAGGCGCAGCTCGCGCGCCAGGCGCGCCCCGAGCACCGGCTCCACCTGCCGGTAGTGCCAGGCGAGCGACGCGGACTTCTCCTCCACCAGGGCGCCGGGCACGCGCGCCGCGAAGGACTCGAGGATGGGGCGCACCAGACTCTTCCACTCCGTGGGCACGTCACGCAGGGGAGTCCAGGCGGACGAGGGCGTGGGACGG
The DNA here is from genome assembly GCF_000335475.2 of Cystobacter fuscus DSM 2262. NCBI lineage: Bacteria > Pseudomonadati > Myxococcota > Myxococcia > Myxococcales > Archangiaceae > Cystobacter > Cystobacter fuscus. The sequence continues at coordinate 13,339 of NZ_ANAH02000075.1, forward strand.
GACCACAGGCCATGCTCGGCGTACAGGCCCGCGTTCAACCCACCCACCCACGCCTCCAGCACCTCGCGGCCGCGGCCACTGACGATGGAGACCCGGGTGTGGGGCCGCTCGGTGAGCCGCCGCAAGAGCGTGAGCAACTCCTCGTCCGGAGCGGCCAGCTCGGGCCGCGGCGCGAAGGGCACGAGCGTGCCGTCGTAGTCGAGCAGCAGCAGCAGCTCGCGCGCCTCGCGAAGGAGGGGGAGCACCTCCTGGGCGCCCTGGGGCTTGACCCGGGGAGGCGCCGTGGGCGTGGCCTGGAGCGCCGACAGGAAGGAGTTCACCCAGAAGTGCACGTCGCGGTCGAGCACCCGGGTGCGCAGCGCGCGCATGCGCCGCTTGCGCTCCTCCTGGGGCATCTCCAGCGCGGCCTCCAGCGCGTCCGCCATGCCCTCCACGTCGTAGGGATTCACCAGGAGCGCCTCGTCCATTTCGTCCGCGGCCCCGGCCAGCTCGCTGAGCACGAGCACGCCGTCCTCGTCCGGGCGCGAGGCGCAGAACTCCTTGGCCACCAGGTTCATGCCGTCGCGAATGGGCGTGACGAGCATCACGTCCGCGGCGCGGTAGAGGGCCGCGAGCTGCTTCTGGTTCAACGAGCGGTAGAGGTAGTGGATGGGGACGTTGTGCACCTAGCCGTACAGGCTGTTGATGCGTCCCACCAGCTCGTTCACGCGCTCGCGGTAGGTGGCGTAGTCCTCCACCGTGGTGCGGCTGGGGACGGCCACCTGGACGAAGCGCAGCTTGCCGCGCCAGGCGGGCTCGCGCTCGAGCAACCGCTGCACCGCCAGGAGCCGGCGGGGAATGCCCTTGGTGTAGTCCAGCCGGTCCACGCCCAGCATCAGGCGCTGCTCGCCGGCCTTCTCGCGGTGCCCGCGCACCTCCTCGAGCACCGCCGGCTGCCGCACCAGCTCCTCGAAGGACTTGGCGTCGATGCCCATGGGGAAGGCGCCGACGCGCACCTGGCGCCCGTCCTGGGCCACGTGGTCTCCCACCTTCTCCAGCCCGAGCAGTTGCATGAGCGTGCTGGCGAAGTGCCGCACATAGGAGCTCGTGTGGAAGCCGATGAGGTCCGCGCCCAAGAGGCCCCGCAGCAGCTCGAGGCGCCGCGGCAAGGTGCGGAAGATCTCGCTCGAGGGGAAGGGAATGTGGTGGAAGAAGCCGATGCGCGCCTGGGGCAGGCGCTCGCGCAGCAGGGCGGGCACCAGCATGAGCTGGTAGTCGTGCACCCAGATGGTGTCGCCGGGCTGGTAGTGGCGCACCACCAGCTCGGCGAAGCGCTCGTTCACCTTGCGGTAGACTTCCCAGTCCCGATCCTGGCGGGGCACGCGCTCGAGGAGGTAATGGCACAGCGGCCAGAGGACCTGGTTGGAGTAGCCCTCGTAGAAGCGGCTCACCTCGCTCGAACTCAGGTAGAGGGGCACGCAGCGCTGCTGGGCGAGCTGCTCCTCCACCGAGGCCTTCTGCGCGGGTGTGAGCCGCGAGACATCTCCGGGCCAGCCCACCCACAACCCGCCCGAGTTTTCATGCGGGCCCCTGAGACCGGTGGCGAGCCCTCCAGCACTGGGAACCACGGAGACCCCGTCCTTGTCCGCTTTGACGGTGACGGGGAGCCGATTGGAGACGAGCAGGAGTCTGGACATGACCCCCGCGTCTCTAGCTGGCCGGGCGCGGATGGGTCACCGGAGAATCTCCGGAGGTGCCTGCTTTAGAACCTTCAGCCGCGCCCCGAGGGGCCCACCCCAGCCGGGCGAGCAGGGCCGGCTCGCGGCCCGGCTTCCAGATGAACGCGTCCAGCAGGTAGTGCGTGGCCTGGGGCAGCGCGAGCAGGGGCACCACGAGCGCCAGCACGTCCGCGGGCAGCACCAGGCCCGACTCGCCGAAGAGCCGGGGCCGCTCGTGCCACACGAGTCCGTCCCAGAGCCACTCCTCGCCCAGGGCGAGCACCACCAGCACGCCCAGCACCGCGGGCGCTCCCGCGCGCACCACGGGGGCGAGCGCGCCATAGCCTCCTTCCGCGAGCCGGCCCCGCGCGTAGCGCAGCAGCAGCACGAAGTAGGGCACCCCGTGCAAGAGGACGTTCATCACCGTGAAGGAGAAGTCGTCCCGGGCGAGCACGATGCCCCCGAACCACGTCACCACCGTGGCGAGCACGAGCAGCACCTTGCCCACCTGGAGCCCCTCGCCGCGCACCGCCCGCGCACCCTGGAAGCCCGCCCACGTGGCGAGCACCCCGCCCTGCACGGCGAGCGCCGCGGTGCCCACCCAGGCGGGAAGTCCGGCGATGAAGTCCTCCTCGACGAACCACCAGAAGGCGCGAGGCAGGTGGGCGTGCCACCACACCACGGGGCCGAGCGTGGCGGCGTAGATGGCGGCGGCATCGAGGGCGCGCTCGGTGGAGGAGGCGCGGGCCTTGCGTCCGTAGAGGGCCACCCAGCCGTACTGCTGGCGGATGAAGTGGAACAGGGCGGTGTAAGCGAAGAGGCGCCAGAAGAGGCCGGGGGACTGGCTCCAGGCGAACACGCCCAGCAGGTACGCGGTGAGCGGCGCCGCCGTGTAGAGGCCGGGCCGGCGGCGCAGCTCCTCCCCATCCGCGTAGGTGCGCAGGAGCGTGGACCAGACGTGGGCCACGTCCACGCCGACGACGAGCAGCACCCAGGCCCACGGGGGCGTCTCGCCCACCGCGCCCAGCCCCGGCGCGGCGAGCACGAGCCCCACCGACACGAGCGCGCTGCCCGCGAAGACGGCGAGGTCCACGCCTCGGCCGAAGAGCCACGCCTGGGAGGGAGCGAGGAGACGGGGCATGGGCGGGGCTCAGGGCCGATAGTGCTGGATGCGAGAGCCCGGCACCCGCTGGGCCAGGCGCTCCATGCCGCTGGCCACCTCCGCGAGCACGCGCTCCTTGTCGATCGTGAGCAACCGGCGATCGCGCAAGAGGAGCCGGCCATCCACCATGACGGTGTGCACGTCGCTGGCGCGGGCGCTGTAGACGAGGCCGGCCATCGGATCGTGGAGCGGCTGCCAGTGGGTGCCGCGGGTGTCCACGAGGACGATGTCGGCCTGGTAGCCGGGCGCGAGCGTGCCGAGCCGGTCTCCCATGCCCAGCGCGGCCGCGCTGCCCCGCGTGGCGATGTCGAGCACCTCGGCGAGGGGCATGACCTCGGAGTCGAGCGCGTCGTGCTTCTGTGACAGGGCGAGCAGCCGCAAGGCCTCGAAGAGGTCGAGCGTGTTGCTGCTCACGGCGCCGTCGGTGGCCAGCCCCACGGGGACGCCCGCCTTGCGCAGGGCGCGCACGGGGGCCAGGCCCATGCCCAGCTTGAGCGACGTCTTGGGCGCATGGGCGATGCCCACGTGTGCGCGGTGACGGACGAGCAGCTCGATGTCCTGGGGCAGGAGGCCGCCGCCATGGGCGATGAGGGTGGGCACGCCGAGCACGCCCGTGTCCTGGAGCACCTGGATGGGCGAGAGTCCCCGCCGGTTCACGCTGGCGAGCGTCTGGTTCATGTCCTCGGCGGCGTGGATGTGGATGCCCACGCCGAGCCGGTTGGCGTGCCCCACGCACGCGCGCAGCAGTCCGTCATCGCAGGTATAGGGCGCGTGGGGAGCCATGCACGTGGTGATGCGCCCCTCCGCTCCGCCCTTCCAGCGCTCGGCGAAGGAGGCGGTCCGCGCGAGCTCCTGGTAGCCCCGGCTGGAGAACGCCGTCCACCCCAGATGCGCCCGCGTCCCCGCGCCCTCCACGGCCCGGGCCACCTCGTCCATGGAGAAGTAGTGGTCGGCCACCGTGGTGATGCCGCCCTCGATCATCTCGATGAGGCCGAGCATCGCGCCCCAGTACACGTCCGCGTCGGTGAGGTTGTTCTCCAGGGGCCAGATGAAGTCGTTGAACCACCGCTCGATGGACACGTCCTCGGCCAGTCCGCGGAAGATGACCATGGACACGTGCGCATGGGTGTTGATGAGCCCGGGCATGGCGATCATCCGCTGGCCCTCGAGCACCTCCACCCCGGGCGCCAGCGGTGCTCCAGTGGGGCGGATCTCCGAGATCCGCGAGCCCTGGATCAGGATGTCTTGATGGCGCGCCAGGGTGAGCACGCCGCTCGCGCCCGGAACGAGGGCGTCACAGTCACGGATGCACGTCTGGCGTGCCTCGGGAGTGGAAGCGCTCATGGGGTGGACGGCGACAGGGACAGCAACGCGCGGTGGAGGGACAGACGCGAACGGCTCTGGAACTTCGTCTCGTGATTCATGGCGGGAGTCTACCCAGGCGCCCCGCGCGGGGACATCCCCGCGAACCGTGGGCCTCGCCCCAGGGAAGCCCCGGGCGCGAGCCGGCCCGGAAGCGAAGTCCCGGCCAGGGGCTCACCGGTCTCCCGAGCCCGCCGCGCCGAAGGTGTCGCACGCCTCCAGCGAGCCCTGTTCGAGGCCCCGGCGGAACCAGGAGACGCGCTGCGCCGAGGAGCCATGGGTGAAGGACTCGGGGACGACGTGGCCGCGCGAGCGTCTCTGCAGCGTGTCATCGCCAATCGCCGAGGCCGCCTTCAGTCCCTCCTCGACGTCACCCCGCTCCAGCACCTGGCGTTGCTTCTGCGCGTGGTGGGCCCAGATGCCCGCGAAGCAGTCCGCTTGCAGCTCCTGGAGGACCGACAGGCCATTGGCATCCTCCCGGGAACGGGCACGCATCGCCTGGACGCGCCCGGAGACGCCCAGCAGGTTCTGCACGTGGTGGCCCACCTCGTGCGCCACCACGTAGGCCTGGGCGAAGTCCCCCGGCGCGCCGAAGCGCTCATCCAGCTCCTGGAAGAAGCCGAGGTCCAGGTACACGCGCTGATCCCCCGGACAATAGAAGGGCCCGACCGCGCTCTCCTGGAAGCCACAGGCCGACTCCACCGCGTCCGAGAAGAGCACGAGGTGGGGCTCGACATAGCGCACCCCGACGGCGGACAGCAGCGCGGGCCAGGTGTCCTCGGTGTCGGCGAGGATGACGGACACGAAGTCCCGCAGTTGCGCCTCGGCGGGACTCTCCGCCTGGGCTCCCGCCCCTCCCGTGCCCACCCCCACCGAGGGGCCCTGGGAAGACGGCGGGAGCACGTCCTCGGGATTGCCCCCGAGCAGGTACACCAGCAGGGCCACCACCAGGGACACCGCCCCGCCCCCGTAGGCCAACGGGCGCCCCACGCCCTGACCGCGCCGATCCTCGACGTTCGCGCTGCGCCGTCCCCCTTGCCATCTCATCCGCGTCCCCTCCTGACGAACCCCGTGACGCTGGAAGGTAGGCAGCCTGGTTCGTCCCATCGACCCTGTCAGGCCATGCGCCCGGGTGACAGGAAAGCAAGCGGGGAAGCAACCGCACGGCGAAGTGCTCTGGAGGGCGTCATCCCGGAGCGAGCTTGCGCACGAGCTCGGACCACTTCTCGTCCAGGTAGAAGGTGTGCTCCCGGACCTCGTCGAGCAGGGCCTGACGCACCTCCTCGCCGCCCTCGCGCACCAACTCCTCGAGCCGCGCGTGGGCCTCTTCCCACCGGCCCTGGAGGAAGGCGAGATAGGCCAGGTTGCCCCGGACGATGGGCTCGCGCGGTGCGCGCCGCAGACAGTCCTCCAGCATCTCCTGGGCGCGGCGCAGACAGTCCTCCACGGCGCTGGTGGCGCCCCGCTTCCAGCACTGCCTGGCCTCGCCGATCCACATCCGGCCCGCCTGGTTGAGCCCCACGGCCACTTCCTGGAGGACGGCCGCGTCGGTCGACTCGCCGAACCGGCGCACCAGCTCCGCGTAGAACTCCTGGGACTGCTCGGCGAGCCCCCTCGCGCCGAGCGCATGACCCCGCGTGCGCAGCGCCCGGGCCACCTGCTCCTGGAGGGCCGGCTCGGACGACTCCCCGTAGCGCGCCACCACCTCGTGCAGACACCGGTGGGCCTCCTCGAAGCGCTCCTGCTTCACGTAGAACCACCCCAGGTTGGTGAGCGCGCGGCAGTGCTGCTCCCGGCACCGGGGCACGGGAAGCGCGACGTAGCGGCGGAGTGCCTCCTGGAAATGGGACTCACTCCGTGCCCACTGCCCCTCGTTCCAGTCCAGGAGCGCCAGACCATGGTGGGTGTCGGCGATCATCTCCTCATCGAGCGAGTACATGGGCAACTCGGCGCACCCGCGCAGCACCTCCTCGTAGTGGGCCCGCGCCCGTCCGGCGTCCCGCGAGGATTGATACATCCACCCCAGGTCGAAGAGCGCCCGGAGCACCACGCCCCGCGTGGCGGTGTCCGTCGAGTCGCCATGGCGCCGCGACAACTCGACGAGGCTGGCCAGGGCCTCGTCCACGCGGCCCTCCGCGTGGAAGACATGCGCCAGCCCCCGATGCGCCTGGACGGCCTGCACCCGCAGCCAGTCCTCGGGGACATGGCCATAGCGCAGCATCATCTCCTTGAAGGCGGCCCGGGCCCGGTCGAACCGGCCCTGGAAGCACAGCAACCAGCCCATCCGGTATTGAGCGGCCGGCACCGCGTCGTACGGAGGGGGCCCCTGCGTCGAGCCGAAACGCTGGACCACCGCCTCGTAATGATCCCAGGCGTCTTCCCGCCGTCCCTGCTGCTCGGCGATCTCCCCCAGCTCCAGGAGCGCGCTCGCGATGTCGGACTCCCAGCGCTCCTCGCTCCCGCGCATGCGCCGGAGGAACTCCTCGTGACAGCCGCGCGCCTCCTCCCAGCGCCCCTCCGCCTTGAGCAGCTGCCCCATCCGCACCAGGAAGACCACCGACTCGGCGACCTCGCCGCCCCCAGCGAGGGCGTCATCGCGACGGACGAGTTCCCGCCAGTCCGCCAGGGTCTGCTCCACCAGACGTACCCGCTCCCACCCCGGGGCGCTCCCGTCCGGGAGTTCCCGGGGTGCCGCCTCCGCGTCCCGCACCAGATCGGATGGCTGCTCGGGAGGTGGCTGCTCGGAACCCATCCGCTGGAGCGTGACGCGTCCGCCTGGGACGAGCAAGTCCCCTCCAGGTGCCTCGTGCCAGGGGACGGGGCGCGGCCTGAACATCCCTCGCGGCGAGCGCCCGGCCAGGAGCGGAACCGGCGGGCAGGAGGGCATCCGGGGGAGCGACCCCTGTCGATGTGAATGAGCGGCGCACCCGCGTGTTACCGCGCGCCTTGGTGACTTCATTGCCCCCTTCACCGTCCCTCGCCGCCATGCGTTGTCTGTGCACGCTGATGCTCGCGCTCGCGGGTTGCCAGCCCGGGCCGCCCCAGACGTACCGGCCGCCCTCGCCCGTCGTCCACGTGTCCTCGTGGGGTGACTTCAAGAGCAGGTTCTTCGGAGCCCCGGCCTCCTCCGTGGAAGAGGACCTCGATGCCGCGCAGGCGGCGTCCGAGGGGATCCGCGCGGTATTGCTGGCCCTTCCCCAGAAGGAGCGTGGACGCCTCCTCACCCGGTGGCTCCCGGCCGCCCCCGCCCCCACCTCCGAGTCCTCCGCGCCCGCTCCGGCCGACGCGGGGGTACAGCCCGTGGCCGTGCTCCCCACGCCTCCCGCGCCCCCCAAGGAGGTGGACCTGCTCACCACCGTGCGCGGACTGTTGGAGAGCCAGGGCTCCCGCGATCTGGCGCTGGCGGCGTTCTTCCTCGGTCCGGAGCCGGTGGCGCGCGCGCGCCAGCGGTTGCGGCTGCCTCCGGAGCGCATCAGCCTGGAGAAGCTCGCGGGCCGGCTCCCCAAACGCGAGCTGCGCTACGCGCGCGAGGCCCGGAAATGGGCGGGGCTCTATGGCCTCGCCTGGCCGGTCGAGCGCGGCTGGCGGTTGTCGTCCCAGTTCGGCCCGCGCTTCCATCCCGTCATGGGCAAGGTGCTGGAGCACCAGGGCGTGGACATCCGCATGCCGGTGGGCACCTCCGTCCGAGCCCCGGCACAGGGCGTGGTGGTGGGTGTGAGGGAAGGCCGCGCGAATGGACGCTGGCTGGAGCTGCGCCATGAGGGCGGGCTGCGCACCATCTTCTGCCACCTGTCGCGCGTGGAGGTGAAGCGGGGGCAGAAGGTGAACCGGGGGCAGCTCGTGGCGCTCTCGGGCCAGACGGGCCGCGTCACCGGGCCCCACCTCCACTACCAGGTGAAGCACTCCGGAGCCTGGGTGGATCCGGTGGGCATCCGCGCCTCCGCCGGGCTGGTGGCCACACCCCTGCCCTGGGAGTCCGAACCCCAGTCGGCCCCCACGCAGGCGGCGATGCATTAGGGCCGGCGGGAGCGCTCGTCCAGCTCGCGCAGGGGCAGCAGCCGCTCCAGCAGCGGCCCGCCGTGCTTGAGCCGGGCGATGCGCTGTGCCGGGTAGATGCCCCGCTGCCCCGTGAGCAGGTACGCGGTGACGGTGACGATGAGCACGTGGGGCAGCACCCCCGCGCCGAGCAACTCCACCGCCATGAGGGACAGCGCCAGGGGGGTGTTGGCGGCGGCCCCGAAGAGCGCGGCGAGCCCCACGCCCGCGGCCAGCTCCAGCGGCAGGCCCAGCGGCCGCGCCAGCAGGTTGCCGAGCGCCGCGCCCACGACGAACAGCGGCGTCACCTCCCCGCCCAGCAAGCCCGTGCCGAGCGTGAGGAGGGTGAAGAGCAGCTTGAGGGCGAAGGTCTCGGGCGGCAGCGTGGGGTCCACGAAGGCGCGCTCGATGAGGGGCAGGCCCAGGCCGAGGTAGTCGCTCGTGCCCACGGCCTTCCAGAGCACCACCAGGAGCGCACCGCCCAGGGCCATGCGGAGCGCTAGGGACGGGACGGCCTTCTCCATCCGCTTCTTGAGGAAGTGCACGCCCTCCACGAACACCACGGCCACCGCCGCCACCGCCGCACCGAAGACGAGCCACTTGCCCATGACGCCCGGCGAGAGCGCGAGCGGGGAAACCGCCGGGTACGCCGTGTGGTGGATGCCCAGCGAGCGCGTGACGAAGTCGCCCACCAGGGCGGCCACCAGCGCGGGGACGAGCGCCTCGTAGTTGAGGCGGCCCACGCTGACGACCTCGAGGCCGAAGACGGTGCCCGCGATGGGGGTGCCGAAGACGGAGCCGAAGCCTCCGGCGATTCCCGCGGCGAGCAACTCCCGGCGCGTCGTGGGCGAGACCTGGAGGCGATGGGCCACGGCGTCGGCGAGGCTCGCGCCCATCTGCACGGCGGTGCCCTCGCGGCCCGCGCTGCCGCCGAACAGGTGGGTGAGCACCGTGCCCAGCAACGCCATGGGCGCCATGCGCGCGGGAAGGCGTTCGCCCCCCTCGTGCACGGTGTCGATGACGAGGTTGTTGCCGCCCCGGATGGACGCGCCCCACCGGCCGTAGAGGGCGCCGAGGACCAGCCCCGCCAGCGGCAGGAAGTAGACGAGGACCTCGTGGCGGGTGCGCCAGCGCGTGGCTTCTTCCAGGAGGAAGAGGAAGATCGCCGAGGCCACACCACACACGAGGCCCACCAGGGAGCCCAGCACGAGCCATTGCCCCAGGGCCCGTGCGCGCTTGTCCAGACTCATCTCCCGCCGTCTCCCTCATTTCAAGGTCAGCAGGGCCCCCGTTACCATGAGGACGACCCCGAGGCCGAGCCGCCAGTTCATGGGCTCCTTCAACAGGAGCACGGAGAGCAGCACTGTCAGTGCGAGGCTGAGCTTGTCGATGGGCGCCACACCCGCGAGGCGGGGCCGAGTTGGAGCGCCCGGAAGCAGGCGAGCCAGGACAGGCCGGTGGCCACCCCGGAGAGCACCAGGAAGAGGAGCGTCTTGCGGCCCAGGGACGGCAGGACGTGGTGCTCGCCCCGGGCCAGGGCGATGCCCCAGGCGAAGGCGAGGATGACGACGGTGCGCAGGGCCGTGGCGAGCGTGGACGGCACGCCCTCGACCCCCACCTTGGCGAGAATCGCGGTGAGCGCCGCGAACAGGGCCGATAGCAGGGCATAGCTCCACCACGTCATGGTCGTGCCCCTCGGGAGCAACCTCTCTTGGAGGTGTTCTTCTTCATGTCCTACCCGTCTGCCGAGGATTGCACACCACGCCCCACCGGGCGGAAGTGTTGAAAAAACACAGAAAATCACCAGCCGCGATGGTTTTGCCCGCGAATGACGTCTTTGAAGTCTCGAGAGAGCCGCGCCTCGTCTTCACTGGAGGCGCTCGGAGGGGGAGCCCATGTCGTGGGTGGATTTGAATGGCTGGTGGAGACGCAACCCGCGGGGATGGAGGGGGCTGCATCCGCCACCGCTCGGACCAGCGGAACTCTGGAGCGACCTGCGCTGGCACCGAGCACTGTATGTCGAGGATGGCTTGCCCTTGAGGCAACAGGCCATGTTCCTCGCGCTCCGGGTCGTCCAGCGCGTGTCCTACAACCTGGGCTGGCGAGCCGGAGGCCGACCATGAGCCAGCCGCCGCCCGAGGCCCATGCCCTCGTCCTCGCCCAGCGCAACTTCGACGCGCTGAGCGAGGAAGAGCGCCTTCACTGGAGCGGCCAGTTCCCGAAGGCGAAGCCCGCGCCCACGCTGCCCTATCCCGAGCGGGTCATCATCGAACTCGCCAATACCTGCAACCTGGATTGCCCCATGTGCCGCATCGGCGCCAATGGGGTGAACCTGACGCGCGTCATGCCCCTGGAGGCCTTCCGCGAGCTGGCCACCCAGCTCTTTCCCCACGTCCGGCAGGTCCGGCTCAACGGCCTGGGCGAGAGCACACTCATTCCGGAGTTCGGCGCATACCTGGACGTGCTCGCACGCCATCCCGTCCAGGTGGAGCTCATCACCAACGCCACGGGAAGCGTGCCCATCTACACCCGCATGGTGGATGAAGGCGCCACCCTGCTCTTCTCCTGGGACGCCGCCCAACCCACGCTCTTCGAGCGGCTGCGGCGCCCCGCCCACTGGGACGTGCTCTCGAGGACCGTCCAGGCCGTGGCGGAGCATGCCGGACGAGCCCGGCGCGAGCGGCAACTCTTCCTGCTCTTCACCCTTCAGGGCGCCAACCGCGCGGAGCTGCCCGAACTGGTGGAACAAGCGGCGCGCTGGGGCATCCCCCACCTGCTCGTCAACGTGGTGAAGCAGCGCAGTGATGCATGGATCCAACCGTGTCTGAAGGAACTCCTCGCCGTCTTCGCCGAAGCGGAGTCGCGGGCCCGGCGCACCGGGGTGCGGCTGTTCCTTCCGGACACCCTCGCCGGGCATCGCGTACCCCTGGGCAGCGCGTCTCCCACCGCGGGCTCCGGCTGTGATCGCCCCTGGAAGGAGGTCGTCATCCGGTGGGACCTGGATGTCCAGGTCTGCAACATGTTCAATCCCTACACCTATGGGAACTTGGCCCTGCGCCCCTTCGAGCGAATCTGGAGGGGAGCCTTCGCGCAGCTCTTCCGGGAGAACATCAACAGCGCCCACTGCCACCCCTACTGCCGGGGCTGCTACTACTTGAAGGACGTCCATGTCCGACGGGAATGAGCTGCCCCCACCTCCGCGCAACCTGTTCATCGAGGTGACGACGGAGTGCAACCTGCGCTGCCGGCAGTGTCACATGTGGCGCTCCCAGGAGCCGTCCACGTCCCTGAGCACCCGGGAAAAGACGGCACTGCTCCCCCCCTTCGCCGCCTGGTCTCCCCAGGCACTGGTGGTGCTCACCGGCGGCGAGCCCCTGCTCAAGCAGGAAGAGTTCTTCTCGTTGACGCGAACCTGCCGCCAGAACGCGCTGCGCGTCTCGGTGAACACCAACGCCACCCTCGTGCAAGAAGACACCCTGGAGCGGCTGCTCACCGAGGGCCCCCACTATCTGGTGGTCTCCCTCGACTCGCATCGTCCCGCCCTGCATGACTGGGTACGCGGGAGACCCGGCACATACGCGCGGGTGCTCTCGCTGCTCCAGCGGCTGCTGCACCGGCGCAACGCCTCGAGGAGTTCGGACCTGAGCATCCTCGTCAACACCATCATCTTCGAGGGGAACGTGGAGGAGCTCGACGCCCATGTGACGTTCCTTCGGGGACTGGGAGTGGATGGGGTGAGCTTCCAGATGCTCGCGCGCACCTTCATGCGGGCGTCCCGCGAGGACGTTTTCTTCGCGAGACACTTTCCGCGAGAAGTCTCCCGCGTGGAGGCCGCCATCGAGCGGCTGCTCAAGCTGAAGGCCAGGGGCGCCCCCATCGTCACGACCGAGAACGACCTGCGTTGGATGAAGCTCTACGCCCGGGATCCGGACTTCCTGGGGGAGCAGGTGTGTGGCAGCGCGGAGCGCAACATGATGGTGGACCAGCAGGGGAATGTTCAGCTGTGTTTCTTCATGCGCGAGCTGCTCGATGGACGCGTGATTGGCAATGTCCGCGAGAAGAGCCTGCGCACGCTGTGGGAGTCGGACCTCGCCCGTCATGCCCGTGGCGTGATGGAGGGCTGCCGCAAGAACTGCGGAATGCTGAATTGCCACCGGAAGCAGGAGCTCTCATGAGTCAGAACCCCTTGCCCGCACTGCCCCTGTCCGTGGTCGTGCCTTGCTACGGCCGCGTGGAACTCACCCGGAAGCTGTTGTCCTCGTTCGCGGCCGCGCCAGATCGCTTCCAGGTGGTGTTGGTGGATGACGCCTCCCCCGAGCCGCTCGGCCAGCTCATGGACGAGTTCCGCGCGCACCTGGACATCGACTACATCCGGCAGCCGCGAACACGAGGCCCCGCCGCGGCCCGGAATCGGGGGCTGTCCGCGGCCCGGCACACCTTCGTGGCCTTCACGGACAATGACTGCATCGTGCAGCCGCACTGGGCCCGGGAGCTGACCACCCACCTTCGAGATGCCTCGCCCCAGGTCGCTGGCGTGGGCGGCCGTACGCTCGCGGTGGGCACGGACATCTTCAGCCGCTATTACAGCTACCACAAGCTCCTGGATCCCCATGCGCATCAGGGCCGCTACCTGTATGTCGTCACGGCCAACTGCGCGTTCAAGCGGAGCACCCTGGACGAGGTGGGTGGCTTCGATGAAGACCTCCGTCGGCCGGGAGGAGAAGACCCTGGATTGTGCTTCAAGCTCCTGCGGCGCGGCTACGTGTTGAACTACCGGCCCTCGGCGATCGTCCATCATCATTACCGGCCGGGCCTCGTCGACTTCGCGCGCACCTTGTTCCGGTACGGCAGGGGCTGCCGCATGCAGACCGACCGGTACATGCCCGACCTCGCAACAGCCCCCACGCCGGTTCCGGCGGGTCCCCCCGGTGAACGCGATGTGACCTCCAGGTCCGCCTGATGGCCGCCGGCCACGGACGTCCGGAGCAGCGTGCCCTCAGAGGTTGGCCTCCAGGCTCACGAAGACGCGCCGGCCCTCCATGCGGTAGTCGAAGGGATAGTCGTGCGTCTTCACGAGGTAGCTCTCCGTGTCCAGCAGGTTGGACACCTTGAGCTCGGCGGCGGCCCACGAGGTGAGTTGATAGCGCACGTTGGCATCGAGCCGGAACCAGGCGGGCACCTGCTCCGGGCGCAGGGAGCGGAACAAGGGATCCACCCTGTCCTCCTCGCGGCGCAACACGCTGCCCTGGTAGCGGCCCTGAAGCGCGAGGCTGAAGTGCTCGCGCTGGTAGCTCGCCCCCGCCTTGGCCAGATGCGCGGGCGCCCAGGCGAGGTCCCCTGCGCGGCCCGCCCCCTCGAGCAGGTGCACGTAGGTGTAGTTGCCGAAGGCCGACAGGCGGCCCATCCCTCCCAGGCCCACCTCCACCAGGAGCTCGGATTCCACGCCCACGTTCGTCTGGGACATGAGGTTGTCCTGCACGTTGCTGGCGGAGAAGCCGATGAGGTTCTCGTAGCGCGAGTGGAACAAGGTGCTGCGCCAGCTCAGCTGCGGGCTGATGCTCCAGTCGGCGTTGAGTTCGAAGGTGGTGACCTGCTCGGGGCGCATCCTCTCGACATTGGCTTCCAGTATCCAGGTGTTGGAACCGAAGAGTTCCCCGGGCGAGGGAGCCCGGAAGGCCCGGCCGCCCTGGAACTTGAGGCTGAACACGGGGCTCGGCGTGAACACCAACGAGATCCGCGGGCTGACCTGCTCATAGGACTTGAAGCGGCGGGGCGTCCCGGGCTGTTCGAGGTCGCGGTAGTGGAAGAACTTCAAGTCGTAGCGCAGCCCCATGGTCAGCGAGAGGGGAAGCGACAGCAACCGGTTCCAGGCGAACTGGGTATAGGCGCCCACGTTGCTCAGGGGCTCACCGAGGATGGACTCGTAGAGGGGACCGAGCCGCACCGGGGTCGGGGGAGAGGGAGGGTCCTCCGAATCGACGGAGAGGTCGGCGGTGGCGTAGTGCACGGAGTCCCCGCCATACAACGTGGCGGAGTACTCCACGCCCCCCAGCAGGCTGAGCCCCTCGCCCGGGGAGCCCGAGAGCTGGGCGCGCCCGAAGAGTTCGTCCTGCGCCGTCTCGAGCACCTCGGTCACTCCAAAGCGGTAGCGCCCGTCCTCGGCGCCGCTCGGATAGAAGCGCACATGGCTTTCATACTCGCGCCGCTGGTACTTGAAGACGTACTCCTGCGCCAACGGGCCACCCGGCCGCGAGCGGTAGCTGGCCACGGCGATGTGCCGCCGGTCTCGCATGGGGCCGTCAATATCGGGCACCCACTGGCGCCAACCGTGGCCGGTGCCGTGGTTCCAGTCCTGCAGGTGGTACTGCAGGGACAGGCCGCGCAAGACACGCGAGGGCTCCAGCTTGACGAAGAGGTACGAGCTGTCACGGCGATCGTTCACGAGGAAGCGCTGGAGCGCTCCCGAGGCATCGGTGCGTCTCGAGCCATCATGGGAGAGATAGGAGAACCCGTCCGTGTGCTGGTGCTGGAAGCCGACCACCGCGGAGAGGTGCCGGGAACGGGTGACCGCCACCGCGTCCACCGCCGCCGTACCCAGGTTGCCAACGCGCACCCGAGCCTCGTTGTTGATCTCCAGCCGCTCGTCATCCTCCAGGGTATGGGACGAGGAGAGCGTGTTGAGGGCGATGACGCCATTGATGGCGCTGGAGCCATACAGGGCGGAGGCGGGGCCCCGGAGGATCTCCACGCTCTTGACCAGGAAGAGCGGGGAGATCTCCCAGGTGAACGCGGTGGCCAGGTCGCTGTCGTTCATGGGAACGCCATCCAGCAGCAGCAGCAGGTGGTTGTTGTTCCACCCCTCCCAGAGGCCGCGAGTGCCCACCGTGGTGCGCTCGTAGTCATGAGAGGGAAAGAAGCCGGGCTGGCTGAAGAGGATCTCGTCGATCGTCGCCCAACCGAAGCGGCGCATCTGCTCGCGCGTCACCACCGAGGCCACGCCGGGAGCTTCCCGCGCCAGTTGGAGACGTTTGGAGGGAGTGGACAGCTCCACCCGCAGCAACTCCTCCAGGGTGAGGGACTGGGTCCACTCCGGTGGGGCCTCGTCCTCCTCGGGGACCTCGTGCGCGAGGGCGCAAGTGGAGCACAGGACGGCGGCCAGGAGCATCCCGCGACGACGGGACGCGAGGGGAAACGAACGAGGCATGGAGATTCAACCCGAAACGGTGGGGTGGGAATGGAGGGCGGGAGACTCGACCAGGGCGCGCAGCCGCTCACGCAGGGCGCGCATGTCGATGGGCTTGTCCAGTGCCCGCTCCTGGTGCTTCTCGATGAAGGCGCGCGTCACCTCGGTGAAGGCGCCCCCGGTGATGAAGAGCACCCCTCGGGCCTGCTCGGGGTTGGTGCGCTGGAGCTCCGTGAAGAACTCCATGCCACTCATCTCCGGCATCATCAGATCGCACAGGATGAGATCGAAGGGCGGACCCTGGCGCACCCGGAACAAGGCCTCGTGCGCGCGCGTGGACACCAGCACCTCGTGCTCGCGGCCCAGGGCCCTGAGCAGCGCGGTCCCCACCAGGGGCTCGTCATCCACCACCAGGATGCGCGCGCGCCGCACCGCCCCGGGCGGGGACTCCTCCCGGAGCCGGTGGCCCACCGGAGCGGAGCAGGCGGAGAGCACCACGGTGAAGGTGCTGCCGCGTCCCGGCTCGCTCTGCACCTCGATGCGCCCCCCCAGGTTGGTGATGATGCCCTGGCAGACGGACAACCCGAGCCCGGTCCCCACCCCCACCGGCTTGGTGGTGAAGAAGGGGGTGAAGAGGCGGGCACGCACATCGGGCACCATCCCGCTGCCCGTGTCGGTGATGGACACCCGCACCCGCCCATCCTCGCCCAGGCGCGTGGAGACACGGATCTCGTTGTGCTCCGAGGCGCCCGCCTCGATGGCATGCGCGGCGTTGATGAGCAGGTTGAGGAAGACCTGGGCGAGCCGCACCTCGTTGGCCTCGACGCAAGGAACGGCCTGGAAGTCGCGCACCAGCCGGGCCCGGTGACGGATCTCGTTGCTGGCCATGTTGATGGCGCTCTCGAGCGTGCGCCGCAACTCCGTGGGCTCGCGCTTGCCATCATCCCCGGCCGAGAAGGACTTGAGGCTCTGGACGATGTGCTGCACGCGCCCGCAGCCCTCGCGCGCCTCGGAGAGGGCGCTGAACACCTCGTTCCACTCCTCCTCCTGCGGGCAGGGCTGATCATCCGGGGTGCCCTGGCGGGAGAAGCGGCGCAATTGGGGAATCTCCCGGAGCGCGAACTGGATGTTGGCGGTGACGTAGGCGAGCGGGTTGTTGATTTCATGCGCCACGCCCGCGGCGAGCGTGCCCAGGGAGGTGCGCCGGTCGGCGACGATGAGCTGATCCTGCGCGCTGCGCAGCTCGCGCACCTGGGTCTCGATGAGGGCGCGCTGCTCGTACAGCCGGTCCAACATGCGCGAGAACGCCGCGGCCAGCGTGCCCATCTCATCGTGCCGGGAGAGGTCCAGCTCGCCCCGGGCCTCGTGCTCGCCCTCGGAGATGCGAAGGGCCACGCGGGTGACGCGCTTGAGCGGCCTCATCACCAGCGTGCCCACCACGAAGGCGGCCAGCACGCCACTGGCGAGGATGAGCGCGGAGATGCCCGCGGCGAGCTGCTGCGTCCGCAGGCTCTCCTGTTTGAGACGGGCGAGGTTGAAGCCCAGCAGCAGCATGCCCCGCTGGCCCCCGCGCGTGTGGATGTCGACCCGCGCGAACACCTCGTCCCCCCAGATGAAGGACGCCCGGGGATCTTCCAGGGAATGACTCGGCACGCGTTCCGGGTGCCACGCGGCCAGGGGCGTGCCGTCCTCGCGCAACAGCAGGCCGAAGAGCGCCTCCGGGCTGGAGGCGAGGGTCTCCAGGTGACGCTGCCCGTTGGCCGCGTCCCCGAAGTCGAGCGCGGGCTCGGTGGCGCTGGCCAGCAGCCGGGCGATCTCCAGCGTCCGGTCCAACATTCCCCGCCGCGCCTGGTCATTCATGCGCGCGGGGAAGAAGAGCAGGAAGAAGATGGAGAAGGCCGCGAAGAGCAGCACCACCAGGATGACCAACCGGGCCCTCAAGGAGGAAGGACGAAGCTGGAGGATCATGGTGTGCTCCGGGCGGGTTCGACGAGGTGGGAGAGGCTGAGCAATCCCGCATCGAGGTCCGCGCCCTCCGCGCGGGCCGCCGCGAGTTGGATGAGGATGATGGGCGAGTTGCCCTGCAGGCCGAGTCCGATGGCCAGGCCCCGCTCCAGCTCGGTCCTGCTGCCGGCGAAGGAGAGGATGGACAACTGCCGCGTCACCCGGGCGATGCTCGTCGTGTCGGCCTCGAGTCCCTCGCACGCGTAGAGCGCCACCACGCGTGCCTGGGAGAGGTCATCCTTCAGTTGCGTCGGATCACGGAAGCCCACGAGGACGATCCGCACCGACCGGCCCAACACACTCCTGCCCCGTGAGGCCGACTCCAGTGCACGGATGAACTCCTGGCCCTGGCCTTCCGACTCCGCATTGCCCTCGCGATAGAGGACGGCGATGGTCAGGGGCGGAGGCCGCACCCCCATCCGCCGGTCATAGGCGAGGATTCGCACCAGCAGCGAGGCGCGAAGGTTGGGCGGCAACCCCTCGGCGCGCGCGGCCTCGCTGCCGAGCAGCACGAACATCAGCCCCAGGGCCGTCAGCCACGCGCCGGGTCTGCGCCCACGACGGCCCTTCCCTGACTTCGTGCCCGATGACTCCCACTCGCGATGCATGCTCCCCCCCCGAGGGCAAGCCCAGTGATTGCTACTCAATGTCTCACGAGGACTCACGGAGGGCGATCCCGGCGGCCTGCGCTGTTGCATTCCGGAACCAACGACAAGTGATGAAAAGTGGGTCCCTCGGTCTCGCCACGGGGGATATCGTTTTCCTCGGGCAGGCGAACGACCGCTCGCCGTTCCACCTACCCTCCACATTGCATGACATGGCCCTCTGGCAATTGCGCTGGAGGTCAATCTGTCCGCTCGAGGCGAACCCAAGCGGCGTGAAGGAATGCCGCGGCGAGCGCCGCCCTCCGGAGCTCAGTGCAGGCCCGGCGTGGACTCCGCCTCGAACGACTCCTCGCGCCGCGCCGTGGCCTCCCGGGTGGGCTGGTAGAGCCGCGTCAACCAGAGCGACTTCCAGGACTCGTTCTTCTTCTTGGCCCATGGCATGGCGGCATCCTGGTCGAGCTCTGTCTCCAGGTTGGCGAGCCACTGTTTCAGCGCGGGGTCGGGCTCCGTGAATCCTTCCGCGTGGTAGCGGTGCAGCTCATCCGCCCACCGCTTCTGCCGGGCGGCCGTGGCCTCGAGATCCACCTGCAGCCGCACCGCCAGCACGCTCCCCGGCTCCACGATTCCCGGCATGACCGGGTCCTCGGTGATCAACCGCAAGAAGTCCTCGCCGATGCCCGCGCCCCACAACCCGGGCGGCACGTAGAAGTCATCGCCCTGCCACACCACCACCCGTCTCTCGGGTCCCCCGCCGCCGGACCAGAGCAGCGGCCGTGCCTCGCCCTCCCGGTCCTGGTGGGTGCGCACGATGAGCTGCGCGGCCTGGATGGGGTACTCGGGCCGACCCCCGTGGGGCAGATGGAGGATGTAGGAGATGAGGTGCTCGTGGGGCTTGGGCTTGCGTCCACCTTGCGCCACCCAGCAGGACATCGCGAAGCCCTCCTCCCGCCCACTGAGCTGCCCGACATCCTTGTGCTCCATGGTGGGCAGGCTGAAGCGCTCCTCGAGGAAGTGGGTGAAGCGGGGGGAGTGCAGCGTCTTGAGCAGGGGCCACCACGTCCGCAAGAGCGGCGCATAGCCCCAGCGCGCGAAGTAGTTCATCACCCCCAGGTAGGCCGGGTGGTTGTAGTGGGTAGCCAGCTGCTCGGTGAGGAAGACTTCCTCCATGAAGAGCAGCGCGCGCCGGATCATGTGGAGCGCATCGGTCAGCTCCTGGGGCGTGGGCTTCGAACCGGCCTCGCTCACCAGGGGGGGCGCGTCGGAGTTCGGTGGCGGGGGGTTCACCTTGGCCTGGCGATCCAGCTCGGTGATCTCCTTGAAGATCTCCCGGAACAGCTTCCGGGCGCCCGGGCCTTCCAGCAGTTGATCGAGCGCGGTGGCCCGCTCCACGAAGCGAGGGAAGCGCTCCTCGTACCCGGTGGGCACCGGCATCCACTCATGGCGCACGCGGGCGAAGAGCCTCGCGGTCGCGAGCCTCCTCCCCGACTCCACTTCCCCGCGGACGGACCGGAAGATCGTGAGCGCGGTGTGTTCGCCCAGCCGACGGTACGCCTCCCACTGGGCCTCGTCGTAGAACTGGTCCCCGGTCGTCTCATGCGGGAAGGCCGCGTTGCGCGTCTTGTATTGCAGGATGTCCGGCGGCTCGTTGCCCAGCAGCGAGGGCTTGATCAGCAGCAGCACGCCACTGCTGCCATCCGGGTACTCGAGCTCCCCGGCGACGACGGTGCGGCGCGACAGGCCCGTGTCTCCGTCCGGACGCAGGGGGGACAGCTCGATGCGCAGCTCCACGCCGAAGTCCTCGCGGATGCGCCGCACGGCGTTGGCGAAGTCATCGAACGAGGTGTCCGCGTCCATGCCGCAATCGGAGACGATGATGAACCGGCACTTGCGGCGGACCAGCTCGTAGAGCGCCAGGTTCTCGAAGTGGGCGCCATCCGAGAGCAACACGTCGCGGCCCTTGGCGCGCGAGCGGCCCAGCAGTTCCTTGTAGAAGGGAAGCCCGACACACAGCCGCTCGTACCAACGCCGCCGGGCCCGGGTCGGGTGGGGCCACCACAGCCCCAGCCGGAGGTTGAAGGCGGTCATGAGGAAGGTGACGGCCGGGCCCAGCCGCATGGACATGGAGCCCATGTGGGAATTGAAGGCCGCCGCGGAGGCGGTCATGGCCGAGGCGAGCGTGGGCACGCCGCCGCCTTCTTGACGGATCTTCTCCCACCCCTTCCATTCGGGGCCCACCGAGAAGCCCGCGCTCGAGAGCACCGCGCTGTCCGCGCCCCGGTAGAGATTGGCCATGGGATCTATCGACGAGAGATCATTGGCCGCGCAGCAGATGAGGTGGAGCGGCCCGGGCCGCGGCTTGAGCCGATCGAGTGGAAAGTCATCCAGGGAGTGGATCTCGGTCTGACCGGGTCCCTGACCATGGGCCGCGCCGATGAAGGTGCGCGCGATGCGGTCCCGGTAGAAGGCGTGCAGCCCCACGGAGTTGGCGTCGGAGAGGAGCAGGGTGAGCGCGGTCAGGACGACGACCATCCCCACGAGCTGGGGCAGCCACTCCTTGTCCATCGCCCGGAAGACGAGCATCACCGCGCCGAGGAAGCTCAACGCCAGGACGGTGTACGCCAGGAGCTGGGGCAGGTACGACCGGAGGCGACTGCCCGCGCTGGGGCTGACCGGCCGGGTCGTCCGGCGGCTGAAGAGCTGTTGCAGCCGGGCGAAGACGGCCGAGAGCACCATCACGGTGGCCACCACGCCCGTCTGCAACAGGGTGTAGACCTCCTTCAGGTTCGACGTCAGGAAGAACACTCCGGCCAGCCAGAAGCACGAGAGGACCGACCAGAAGCTCGCCAGGAGCAGCAGCCGGCTGATGACCCGGCCCATCGCGGCCCGGTCCGTCCGCTGCATCCAGGCCGTGGCGAACCGGGAGCCCAGCCATCGCAGCAGCACGAGGGCTCCGGCCGCCCCCACCCAGGCGATGGCGGGGTCGAACACCTGGAGCCGCTCGCGCCAGGCAGGAGCATCCTTCGTGGCGGGCCACCACACGGCGTGGAAGGCCTGGACGTTCGCGGGGTGGGCCTGAACGAGCCATTGCCAGAAGAAGAACACGGCACCCACCGCCAACACCGCGGCGTTGAGGTAGTAGCCGAACCTGCGGCCCTCGCGCTCCTGGGCCTCCTCGTCGGGATTCGCGACCGGGCGGCCGCGGTTGAGCATCACCCGGTTGTCCTGCCGGAACAGGAGCACCTCCCAGAGGAACAGCGCCCCACAGGTGATTCCGACCATCAGGACATACGAGACGGCCCGCGCCACCCACGGAGGCGAGCCCTCCCAGCCGAGCAGCAACAGCCAGGCGAGCAGCAGCCAGAGCAACAGCACCAGGACGAGGAAGGAGAACGCCGCGAGGAGGGAGGGAAGGATGGCGCTCAGGGCCGCGACGAGCATCCGGCCCGTGTCGAGACTCAGCAGTCCCAACCGGGGGTTCAGGAAGTTGCTGAACTCGCGCAGGTGACGCACCTCCGCGAAGCGTGCTCCGCGAGCGCCCTGCTCCTGGGTCATGGGGAAGAGCGCGGCCTTGTCCTGGGAGGCGGGCTCCTTCAGGTGGTAGTGACGCCACGCCGTCCAGAAGCCCCCGATGTACCCTCCGCCCGAGACGGTGGAGAGGTAGTCGAACATCTCCAGCAGTCCCAGTTGTTGCAGGCATTGCAGCAGACCCAGGTTGAAGGTCGCGCTGCGGATGCCGCCTCCGGACAGGGCAAGCCCACACAAGTCATGCCGTGGACCGGTGAGGCCGGGCTCCGCGGGGGCCGGGGCTCCGTCCGAGGAAGGCTCCCGCCGCGCCAGCCAGCGAGCCTCGTCCAGGTACTGCCTTTCATGCGCCAGGAGTCGGTCGAGCCGCGAGGCATCGTCCTCGAGGGGAGCAGGGGGGCCATCCATGAAGTGTCACGGTAGGCGACCCGAGGACCCGGGCCGAGTGTACCGGAGGGTCGGAGAGCTTACGGCACCGAACGGACCCCGCGTCTGCGAGGCCACTCCTCCAACATCGCCCAAGTGAGCAGGAAAAGGCTTCGGCGTGAAACTTGTCCATCTGCATCCTACTCATCCACCCCACATTGCCCAAAAGACAACATCCTCCACCAACGATTCCGCGCGGGTCCAGTACGCCCTCAGGAAGCATGAGAATGTTCACATCAAGAATCCCCACGGTGGGGGGGGCCCACGACCATGGGAACATTCAAGCTCACAGAACAGCAGTTACGCGCATTTCAGGGCGCTCCTATCGCCCAATGCCCTTCCAATTGGATAGAGCTGGAATACCTGCACGCAGATGGCGATCCTGTCACCGGAGCGAAGTACACCGTCAAGGATGCACACAGCGGTTTTTGCTCAACGGGAACTCTCGATGAACGCGGCCAGGCACACGTCAAACTCCCCGTGGGAGTGACTCAAGCCACGTACGCTTTTCATGATGACCCGGACATCCTCCAGGTCAAAAAGCAGCCACAGCCCCATGGCCAAGAGGCCGCTCCCGGATGGATGGAGAGGACCACACGGATATTGATCGACTCTGGATCTTGGGCCTGGGGTGTCATCCAGGGAGACTTCAATGAAGATCCCTCGATTGGACAAACCATCGCGAACACCATCATCACGATGATTCCTGTCGTCGATCAGGCTGCAGACATCCGGGACCTGACCGCCAACCTGAAAGTCCTCATCTGGGATGAAGAATACGACAACTACGCCGCGTGGACCGCGCTCACTCTAACACTCATTGGCATCATTCCCATCCTGGGCTCTCTGCTGAAGGGGATTTGCAAGGCAATCAGGCTGGGCGCACGCAGGGTATCCCTGAAAGACCTGAGTCCACAACACGTTCAAGATCTCATGGGTGCCGTGAACAAGCTCGATCCGGACCTCAAGTCTCGTATCCTGTGGTATCCGTGAGCGAATCGATCTAGAGGAAACTGAAGATGGGACCAGAGCTGGCCAACAAATTGAAGCAACATGCCTTGTGGGTCGAGTCCAGAGGCGAGCGAGGAGAACGACTCACGCTTGAGGATGCCGAACTGCCTGGGTGTGCATTCCAGGCCCAGGAGTTGACCGAGGCGGAACTGCCTGGTGCTTGCTTCGACGGAGGAAATTTGAGCGAAGCGAAGCTTTCCGGAACCAACCTTGCCTCGGCCTCGTTTGTTCATGCCAACCTTGTTGGCAGCCAGTTGATCAAAGCCAATCTGGATTACGCCACGCTGAGAAGCGCTGACCTGCGAAACGTCAACGCCTTGCGTGCGAGCTTCTATGAGGCACAACTCCAAGGCGCGGATCTATCCGGGGCGCAACTCAGTGGGGCATACCTCGTGAACGCCAACCTGGAATCCGCTAATCTGAAGGGTGCCCAGTTGGACGGAGCAATCCTCCATGGAGCCAATCTCACGGGAGTGGATCTGCGAGGTGTTTCAGGCCTCTCTTCCATCCAAGCATCTTGGATCGTTCAAGGCGCTGAACACGCCCGACTTGAAGGGGAAGCCCTCCTCACATGGTTGAAAGTCGCGGCGGGAACATAGGCGGGCAGTTGGGTCACCGCAGTCACCGTCAAGGACAGCTCAAAGCCAGCTCGGGCTCTCGCGGCCCAGGCCCTTCAAGGCCCGCTCCGCCGCCTTCACGCCGAACCAGTTGGCCTCCTCGAAGAGCGCCAGTCCTCCCAGGTCCGAGTGCGCGAAATGCAGGTGCTCGCCCAAGCAGCCCCGCGTCGCCGAGGCCCGCGATCAAGACCCGGGTCATGTGCCGGTGCGGACGCGGCGCGGTGGACGCGGCACGAAGCGCGGCACTCGCTCGATGACGGCCGCGTATGCCGGCCGGCGCTCCAGGCTCCGCTGCTCCATCATCGGGATGCTGGCGAGCTGGAACATCGCGTATATGCAGGCGGCTCCCACGAACACCCACCACGCATCCGGGTCGGCGGCGATGCCGAAGATCGCGAGCGAGACCCAGAAGCTGACCTCGCCGAAGTAGTTGGGGTGCCGCGACCACGCCCACAGACCCTGGTCCATCACCTGGCCGGGCTTGCGGATCCGAATGAACCGGTGCATTTGGATGTCGGCCGCGAGCTCGAGCGCCACTGCACCCACGCCCACGACGACCGCCAGCGCGTCCAGCCACCCGAGGTCGCGGCCGGTGCGGGTGAGGACGACGTAGACCGGCAGCATGCCGAGGAACACCTGCAGCGTGGGGAAGACGTGGATGCCCATGAGGTCGGCCGCCGCCTCGGCCCTGCCGGCGCGCTCGCGCACCATGGGGTAGCGCCAGTCCTCGTGGTGCAGTCCGGGGAAGGTCTGGACCCAGTTGGCCGTGAGCCGGACCGCCCACAGCACGATCACCCCCATCACGAGCCAGGCGCGGGGCTCGTCGGCCGGTGTCCCGGACTCGACCCACCAGGCGAGCATCAGCAGCGGCGGCAGCACGCTCCAGTACGCGTCGTAGAAGCTCGAGTTGTGGTGCAGCCGGCTCGCGCCGAAGATCACCAGCGTCGCGATGAGGTCGGCTATCAGCCCGTCGAGCCACAGCCACGCGGTCTCGGGACCCCACGCGAACCACGCAGCACCCGCGGCGATCGCCACGATGTACGCGATCACGATCCGCACCATGGACTCGGTCCTGCTCGCCTGCGCTGTGGTCATGCCGCGGACCGTACCTAGAACACGTTCCAGTTCGCCAGCGTATAAGCGGGATGGGGGACCTGTTGAGGGGGGGGCTGGAACCGAGAGGTGGAGGAGGGCTGCTGACGGGTGCCAGGCGGGCTGTGCGCCGTGCTGGTGGAGAGACGGTGCAGCCCTAACCGGCGTACCGGCGGCGTTGACGAGCGAGTTGGCGGGAATGGATGAGACAACCTCCAGGGCTGCGGGTGAGGTGCGCCGGAGCCAAAGACAGACATGGCTCCGGCACACTCATGGCAAGGCAGCAAAACGATAAAAACCGGCATTCCAGGCCACCCCCACACTGCCGGTGAATGTTCACCAGTCGACAGGTGACCTGGGGCGTCGCGGCTGGCGTCACCTCACCGAGACGTCGTCCAGCTTGAACACGGTGACGAGGGAGCTGCTGTTCGTGGCGCCGAAGCGCAGCTTCACCGTCCGGCCCGCGTACGCGGCCAGGCTGTAGGAGTACTGCACGTAGCCGGTCCCCTTGTTGAGGTTGGAGAAGCTCGCCAGCGTCACGAGCACCGTGCCCGAGCTGTCCACGAGTTGCACGGCGAGCTGGTCGGACTGGTAGACGGTCGTGGTCTCGCTGCTGGTGATGTACAGCCAGAAGGACAGCGTCGGCGCGCTTCCGGCCGGCAGGGTGAGCGTCTGCTCGGCGGAGCCGTAGTAGTAGGTGGCGCGGCCCAGCTCCAGGTTGCCGGAGCCGCTGTGCGGCGAGGAGCCGCCGTTCATCCAGAAGGCCTGGTTGTACAGCGTCCACGGGCTGGAGGAGCCCTCGAAGCCCCCGTTGACGACGAGGTCATTGAGCACCGTCACGGGGACACCCGCGGAGGTGGTGACGTTGCCCGAGGTGTCGAAGGCCTTGCTCGTCAGCGTGTAGCTCCCGTTGGTGACGGTGGTGGCGTCCCACGTCACGCTGTAGGGCGCGGTGTCGTCCGAGCCCAGCAGCGTGGTGCCCTGGTAGAACTCCACGCGGGCCACCGCGACGTTGTCCGACGCGCTCGCGGACACGGTGACGCCGCCGCTCAGCGTGGCCCCGGCCGTGGGCGCGGTGATGCTGGTGGTGGGCGGCGTGAGGTCGTTGTTCACCGTGACGTTGACGGCCGTGGACGTGGAGGTGTTGCGGGCCGCGTCGTAGGCCTTCGCGGTGAGCGCGTACGCGCCATTGGCCACGCCGCGCGTGTCCCACGTCACGCTGTACGGGGAGGAGTAGCCCGTCGCGATGAGGGTGCTGCCCCGGTAGAACTCGACGCGGGAGACGCCCACGTTGTCCGCGGCGCCCGCCGTCAGGGTGACGGTGCCGAGCAGCACCGCGCCCGCCGAGGGAGCGGTGAGGCTGACGGTGGGCGGCACGGTCTCATTGGCCACCGTGACGGACACGCCGGAGGACTGCGCCACGTTGCCGGTGGTGTCGTAGGCCTTCGCGGTGAGCGTGTACGTCCCATTGGCCACCAGCGTGGTGTCCCAGCTCAGGCTGTACGACGAATACGAGGAGGAGCCGAGCAGCGTGGTGCCCCGGTAGTACTCGACGCGGGAGACGCCCACGTTGTCGGACGCGGCCGCCGTCAGGGTGGCCGTCAGGCTCAGCGTGGACCCCTGCGCGGGCGCGGTGATGCTGACGGTGGGCGGAGTGAGCTCGTTGTCCACCGTCACGCTCACGCTCGTGGACGTGGCGTAGCCGGCGGCATCCCGGGCGGTGGCCGTCACCGTATGGGGGCCATTGGCCACCGACGCGGTGTTCCAGGTGTACGCGTAGAACTTGGGGTCCGAGGCCGAGAAGGGCTGCGTGAGGGTGACGATGGGGGCGCCATCCACGGAGAACTGCACCGAGGTGACGCCCACGTTGTCGGAGGCACTGGCGGCGAGGTTGTAGCGCTGCTTCAGGGTGGCCCCGGCGGAGGGGAACAGCATCGTGCACGTGGGAGGCGTCGTGTCCGGCCCGTCCTTGATGATTTCCGCGCTGGTCAGTGCCTCGGAGCCGCTGACCCCTCCCGCCACGAGGACGCGCAGCGGCGTGCCATTCAGCAGCGTCGCGGAGTGCGAGCTGCGCGCGGTGTGCAGCGCGCCGAACGTGCTCCAGGTGCCGGTGGTGGTGTCGTAGGCCTCGATGGAGGCCACGGCGCCGCCGGAGTCGTTGCGCCCTCCCACCGCGAGGATGCGCGTGGAGTCCAGGGTCACCAGCGGGAAGGAGACGCGCCCCTGCGCCATCGGGCTGATGGCCTGCGAGGTCTGCGTCGCCGGGTTGTAGATTTCGGCGGAGCCCGGCGAGGACACGCCGCCCGCCGTGAGGATGCGTCCGTCGGAGAGCAGGACGACACCCGCCAGGTAGCGCTCCGTGACGAGCGCGCCTCCCGGGCTGAAGGTGTTCGTCGCGGGATTGAACAGCTCCACCTGGGTGGAGACATCCGTGGCGCCGGAGAAGGCCGTACCGCCCAGCACCGCCACCCGGCCATCCTTCAGCAAAATGGCCGAGGCGTCCATCCGTGCGGCGGAAAGGCCCGGGCGCAGGAAGGTCCACGTGCCCGTGGCGGGGTCATAGAGCTCCACCGACGCGAGATAGGTGTCGTTGACGTTGTAGAGGCCGCCCACGACGAGCACCTTTCCGTTGTTCAGCTTCACGGCCTCGTGGAAGCGGCGGCGCTGGTAGAGCGAGCCGGTCAGCGTCCAGGTGCCCGTGGCCGGGTCGTAGATTTCCGCGCTGGCCAGGTTGGTGGAGCCGTTGTTGCCACCCATGACGAGGACGCGGCCATCGTCGAGCAGCACGGCGCGGTGACTCGCGCGCGCGGAATTCATGGAGCCCGTCGCAGACCACGTGCCCGTGGCCGGATTGAAGATCTGGGCCGAGCTGAGCGAGCTCGTCGACGTCGCACCGCCCGCCACCAGCACCCGTCCATCCGCGAGCCGCGTGGCGGTGTGGCTCCAGCGCCCCGAGACGAAACTGCCCGTCCACTCGACGACGTCCTGCCGCGCTTCCCCGATGGGGGCTGACCCAGACTGCGCTCCGCCCTGCTCCGAACCACAGCCAGCGCTCAGCGCCACGAGTGTGAGCAGCCACAGTGATACAAATTGTTTCGACTTGATGACGTGCATGGGTGTCTCCGGCCCGTTGCTCTACCGCTCGCGCAACATTCACGAGCGGTGAGAGGTCACCTCCCCCCGGTGCGAGCCGTGTGCCAGTGTTCCTTCAGACAGCAACCGCTCGAAAAAGAGGGGACTCCCGTCCAGATTGGAGCTCCTGCGCGCTCCAGATTGGAGCGGAGTGCGCCATCCTGGCTCAGGCCACGGCGCTAAACCCCCACCGCCCCGGTCCCGCGCGACCCTGAACACCGGCTCAATCGCCGAGGTGTCGCAGCGTCTTCCGGTAGCGGTCGGCGTTGTGCACGTAGTGGGGGCCCGAGCCTTCGAGCACGTGCCGCTGGCCTTCGCTCACCTGCTTGACGACGCGCGCGGGAGCGCCGAGCACGAGCGAGCCATCCGGAATCTCCGTCCCCTCGGTGACGAGCGCGTGGGCGCCGATGAGGCAGCCCTTGCCGATGCGCGCGCCATTGAGGACGGTGGCGCCGATGCCGATGAGGGTGCCGTCGCCCACGGAGCAGCCATGAAGCATGGCGCGGTGGCCCACGGTGACGTGCGCGCCAATCACCAGCGGCATGCCCGCGTCGGTGTGGAGGATGGCGCCATCCTGGATGTTGGTGCCCTCGCCCACGTCGATGAGGTCCATGTCCCCGCGCAGCACCGCGCCCCACCACACGCTCACGTCGCGGGCCAGGCGCACCCGGCCGATGACGGAGGCCGTGGGCGCAATCCAATACGCGCCGGGAATCACCTCGGGAGACACATCTTCCAGTGCATAGAGAGGCATGGCCCGGCACCCCACCGCAACCGCGCGCCCGAGGCAAGGTCCTTCGAGCCCCAGGCTCGCGCCCGTCGCGTCACGTGTGCCCGTGCCTGTGCCACGTGCTGTGCCACCCCCGCCGTGCGATGGACAAATGGCCGGAATCGCTGGCGTCCTCCACATGCGCGGCATGGCATGGCACATGCTCATGCGCCGATGAGCCGATGAGCCGATGAGCCGATGAGCCGGTGACCCGATGGAGGGGGGAAACAGCATGACGGTGTGGAAGCAATACGGCCTGGTCGTCTCCGTGGTGATATGAGCTGCTGTTGAGGGTGGACGGCCTGTTCGATGACAAGCCCGTGCAGGTGACGCAGGTCTCCAGCAGCCAGGACTCGCAGCTCACGGTCCAGTTCCTCAAGGGGAACAAGCCCAAGAAGGTCACCGGCACGGACCTGGAGCGGCTGGTGCTGCGGTTCTGGCTGGGAGAAAACTCACCGCAACAGAGCGCCCTCTCGCACGAGCTGCGCATCCGCGTCAGCCACGTGAATGGCCGGGACGAGTACCGGGTCATCCACCGCCGCCCGGACCAGACGGTCTGGTCCCACCACTGCCTCAATCCTCCCGCCGAGCCACCTCCACGCCCCACACCGCCCGTCGACCTGCGCGTCTCGTTCCTCCCCGGCTGGTCCATCGACGCGAAGATGGCCTTCGTCTCCGCCGATGACTCCGTGGTCACCATGGCGTGCCGCAAGGGTGCCATCGCCACCTGTCTGGACTGGAAGTACGCGCCCTGGAAGCAGGGCGCCTCTGCGAGCGGCGCCACCGCGGCCGAGGCCTTCGGCGCCTGTCTCCAGGCGAAGCGCGCGGCCTTCTGCATCGGCTCGGGAGACCCCCGGAGCTTCACGAAGAACGGGACGCCCATCGTCGTCGGGGACCGCGAGAAGCAGGCCGCGTCCCAGAACCTGGGTGACCCGGCGTTCCTCGAAGCGCTCTGGAATCCCCACGGCGCGACGTGCCTCAACGCGTCCAACCGCCGCCGCAAGGACGACGCGGACGTGCCCGCCCCCGACTGCGCCCTGCCCCAGTGCACCAGCCCCCAGTCCGAGTGGTTCATGAAGGCCAGCCTCTCCACGAGCGTCCTTCCGCAGTGAGGGGCCCCCTGTGCAACGTCACTCGCGCGTGGCCTCCTCGTATTCCTCCCGGAGGAGCGGGTTGAGAGTGAAGGCCCGCGCGAGCAGGTCCTGCCCCTCGCGGGCCACGGCTTCATCCCGGGACGCCCGCGCCTGGAGCAGGAGGAGGGCGCCGCGAAGGGCCTGCGCATGGGGCAGGCCCGGGTCGATTCGCAGCGCCTGCTCGGTCTGCGTCAGCCCCCTTCCTTCACGAAGGACCCCGCCCGCGCCGGAGGCTGGGCGCGCGCCAGCAGCCAATACACCCGCGCCAGCTCCTGATGGGCCTCGCCATAGGAGAACAGCGCGACGGCCCTCCGCGCCTCGGCGAGCGCCCGCTGGAGGTGTGGCAGGCCCGGCAGGCCACGCCGCGCCGCCCAGGCCGCCGCCACCTCTTCGAGCTGCGCGCCCACGACGTGACACTCCACGCACCGGGCGTCGAGCCGGAGGGCCTGCTCCAGCGCGAGGCGTCCCTCGTCGAGCCTCGCACCGGCGTCTCCGCCCTCGCGCAGCGCGAGCAGCGCGGACAGGTGCCGCACGCGGGCGAAGCGGAACCACGTCCTCCCGTAGTCCGGGTTCGCGCGCCGGGAGCGCTCCAGGTACTCGAGCGCCCGCTCCAGCAACGGGCGCGGGTCCCCGCCCCGGCGCAGCAGGTACTCCGTCTGGAGCAGCGCCGCGTCGGCGGCCGCGTTCAGCGCGGAGTAGAAGCCGGGGTCGATGCCGAGCGCCCGGTCCGCGGCCCGCAGCGCCTTGCGCACGTGGGGCTCGGGGTCCACGCCGCGCTGGAAGTCGGACTCGGCCAGGTCGGTGTACAGGTCCACCTGGTTCACCTGGGCGAACAGGTAGGTCGGGTCGGCCGCCGCGCGCTCGAAGCACTCCGCCGCGCGCGCGAAGGCCTCGGTGGAGTCCCGGCCATGTTGCCGCAGGTAGAGCCCCTTCGAGCGCAGCACCAGGCCCAGGTCATTGAGCCCCCAGGTGAAGTCGGGCCGGAGCTCCAGCGCCTTCGAGCGTATAAGCGGGATGGGGGACCTGTTGAGGGGGAGGGCTGGAACCGAGAGGTGGAGGAGGGCTGCTGACGGGTGCCAGGCGGGCTGTGCGCCGTGCTGGTGGAGACGCGGTGCAGCCCTATTGGGCACACGTCGGCCCAGGTGGCCCCCCAGGGGGAGGCAGCAGGGGCGTGGGCGTCTTTGGCCGCGTGACTGCTCGAGGCTCAACACCACGCCTGCTGGGGTGGCCCCTGCGCTGCAGCCAGCTGAGCTAGCCCGCTTCAGCCCTCGACTTCGGGCAGGTCGCGCAACCAGCGGGCCTCGCCCGGCGCCGGGCTCCGCGCGGAACTCGTGGCACGCTGGAGCACCCGGAGCACCTCGGCCGGGTCGCACTCGTACAGCCCCGAGCTCCAGGCGGGATTGGCCTCCACCACCGCCCAGCCCCGTCCCTCGATCCGGCCCACGTCGAGCACCACCGCCGGCGGGAACACGCCGCCCGCCCGGGCCAGCACCTCCGCCGCGAATGTCCGCGCCGCCTCCACCTCGAAGGCCGCACCCGAGGACTCCTCGCGCTCGCCCTTCCACGCATACGGGCTCGTGGCCACCACCCGGCCCTCGAGCACGAAGCAGCGGTACTCATCGCGCCAGTCCACCGGCTCGGCCGTCACCACGGGCAGCTCTTCCTCCAACAGGCCGGGGCCCGGCAGCGCGTCGGCCGAGGCGTAGACCGCCGCCCGGAACCGCTTCTCGTCGGCGGGTTTGACGAATCGCGGGAAGGACTCGCCCCGGGCGTCGCCCAACGTGGTGAAGCGCACGTCCCGGCGCAGCAACTCCACGGGCAGCGAGGTCAACGTGTCGGCGGCGGGCTCGAGCAGCGCCAGCTTCAGCGCCCTGCCCACCGTGTCCGCGAGCAGCGACTCGCCGTAGAAGACGAGCGGCTCCTCGGCGAGCCGCGCGGGCGGACGCCGATCATGCAACCGGTGCACGCTCCAGCCCAACCGGGTGGCTTCCGTGGCGAGCGCGATGGAGTCCGGACCAAAGCGCGGAGAGAGCACGAGGACGGGAAGTGGGTGGACGCTCATGGCTTCTCCTCAATTTGCCAGGGACGTCCGCCTGACACATCCTCGGTGTGAGGAAATCTCCATGCCCACACCGCTCCCCACTGAAATCACCCTGCTTGGTTGGTCCGTCGTCCTGCTCCTCGTGCACGTCTTCCTCCAGAGCGGCCTGAACGCACGCGAGCGCGGGCTCGCCTGGGGCGCGGGGGCGCGCGACGAGGGACATTCACCGCTCGGCAAACACGCGGGCCGGGCGCAGCGCGCGCTCGACAACTTCAAGGAGACCTATCCGGCCTTCATCGCGCTCGCGCTCGCGCTCACCGTCACCGGCCGCACGGGCGGCACGGGAGAGACGGGCGCATGGCTGTGGTTCGCCGCGCGCGTCGTCTACCTGCCGCTCTACCTGCTCGGCGTTCCGTGGGTGCGCTCGGGGGTCTATTTCGTGTCAATCATTGGCCTGGTGATGATGCTCGGCCATCTGTTGTGATCCGGCCGCCGCCGCGGAACCCTCAAAACTCCTTCAGCATGGCGAGCCGCTGTTGCGCCAACGCGCACCCGAGGACGTCCGCCGGGGCTGACGGCTAGCGACCCGCCGCGCCCTCTCTCACGCTCCCCGCAGGCTCTGCTTCGGCGTCGTGGCGTCTCCCCTCTGACCCTCGCCGTCCGCCGCTGGCCCTTGGGGCTTTCACCCGTCCGACAGGACAACGCCCGCAGGTTCCGTATGCCAAGAGCCCCCGCGAAACCTCCCGCCGCTGCACGCTCCCGGCGCCCCACGGAGCGCAACCGCAAGCCCTCCCCACTGCCGCGACACATCGAGATCCGGCAGCGCCGATTACCCGTCACCCTGAGCGCGGCCTTGAAGCAGGCACGCAAGGGGGCAGGCATGACTCAAGCAGAAGCAGCCGAGGGCATCGGTATCGCTCCCGAGGTGTACGGGCGCATGGGGCGGGGGGGCGTGCTGGGGAGCTTCGCCTCGTGGACAGCGAACGGATCGGCGCGCAGGTGCTCCGGCTGACCTACGTCCCCGCCTGACACTCCCCGCTTGGAAGCCTGCCGACGCTGGCGCAGGACTCCTGGCGCGGGATCTCGGTGGCGCTAATCTCCCTCCTCGTCGCCAGCGTCACGGCTCAGGCGTTGGCCCTCGTCTCCGCGATCAACGAGGACTTCATGCCCGTCCTACGCTCGCGCCCAAGGTGACGAGAAGCTCGTCCAGTTGCTGGAACGTCTCGACCAGCGCATCCGCCGCCCCGGTGCCGGCAGCGTCGAGAGCTTCCTTCGAGGGGTAGAGCTCGCTCAGGACCAGCAGCGTCTTGCCCCCTTTTTCCTCGAAGGTCACCGTGGTGACGGACCCATTGTCACCACCTTCCTCATTGGTCCAGACGAGGCGCGAGTGCGGTGTCACTTCGGTGTACCTACCGAAGAACGCCATCCCTTGGCCGAACACCAGACGGTACTTGCCCCCGGTACGAACATCCATCTCGCAGGAAACCAGGGTCATTCCCATCGACTTCGGCACCCACCACTTCTTGAACAGCTCGGGCTTTGTCCACGCCTCGAACACGATGCGTGCCGGACCATCGAAAGTTCGCGTGACGACGATCTCACGCTCGGACTTCCGTTCCACAGTCGTGCGGTTCTTCATGGGTGTGGGCTCACTCTCTCTTCTTGCGTCCATCGACCTGCTCGTTCCGTTTCAATTCCTCGACAACCTTGTCCAACTCGTCGAAGCGTGCGTCCCAGAGCTGGCGGTACCTCTCGAGCCATGCCATCTCTTCCTCCAGTCGGCGCGGGCCGATCTTGCAGGTCCGCACGCGCCCGACCTTCTCCGTGATCACGAGCCCGGCCCGCTCCAGGACACCGACGTGCTTCTTCATGCCCGTGAGGGTCATGTTGAACTTCTCGGCGAGGTCCGTGATCGAGGCCTCCGCACGCCCGAGCTGCTCCAGAACACCGCGTCGGGTGGCGTCGGAGAGCGCGGCGAACGAAGCATCGAGGCCGACATTTACATACTGAACCATGTGGTTCAGTGTCTAGCACGCGGATAGATGGCACGCAAGGGCAGTTCGAGCGCGCGCTGCTTGAACAGCTCGCGGTGGTGCGGACGGGAGCCGCCCGAGCTGTGTGCCAGGCCCGTGTAGGGGGCCGAGCACCCCCATAGGGCACCCTGCTGCCCAGGCCGCCCTCCCATCAGGGCGCGGCAAGAGCCTGAGCTGGGCCTGTGGGTTGTCTTGAGCGCCTCAACACCACGCTGCCTGGGGTGGCCCTCGCGCCGGGGCTAGCCTCGCACCTGCAGTGGCCAGGCCCAGGTGCTTCAGAATCGCGCGCACCCCTCGTGCTCCCTTCACGTACGCCAACACCCTTAAGCCTGCCTCCACACCTCACGCAGGCGAACACGTCCAACGCGAACGTCCTCCTCGGCCACTCTGCCTGGTCCACTCGCGGCGTCCTCTTCTTCTTCGGCTCCTTCCTGGCCGCTGCCTCAGGCGCCACGCTCGCCTCCTCCGCTCCTGCTTGGGGGAGCAGGCGCAGCGTTTCCTACGGGACGCGGGTCTGGTCGTCAGGAGTGCGGGCTGCCGAGCATTCAGGACAGGTCTTCTTGAGCTGGAGGGGCGAGGAGCCGTCCCTGGATCCTGGCGCTGGTGGCGCTTTGGATTCTGGCCAACACGCCCGGTGTGTATGCCCTGCACCTTCAGCGGACCATCCCCACTGTAGCGCCTCGAAAGCGGCTGCAAGGGAGGGGTTCATGCGGAGTTGGACACGGTTCGCGGGTGCGCTCGTGTGCGTCTGGCTGGCGGGGTGCGTCGAGTCGAAGACGGAAGAGGGGGGAGCGGAGGTCCCCGACACGACACAGGACTGCATTCCGACGAGCTGTGATTCCGCTGGCGCGAGCTGCGGCCTGCTCGGGGATGGATGTGGTGGAACGCTGAACTGTGGAACCTGCGCCGCGGGGACGACGTGTGGCGCGTCGGGCGCGGCCAATGTCTGTGGGGCGGGCTCGTGCACGCCCAAGACGTGTGCCGAGCTCGACGCGCACTGCGGACAGGTGAGTGACGGCTGTGCCGCGGTGCTCGACTGTGGCCGGTGCGCGGCCGGGCAGAGCTGTGGCGCTTCCGCCGCGAACCAATGCGCCACGCCGCCGCCCGCCTGGGGAACGATCAGCTGGGTGGGGTTGGGCGGTCCGCTCGCCTACCGCTCCGTGACGGCCAACCCGGGGGGCACGCGCATCTTCATCGGCACGGCGAGCGGCGGCGAGGACCGGTTGCAGGCGCTCACCGCCGACAACACCCCGGTCTGGTTCCAGCCGTCGGAGATCGAGATCACCCAGCTGCGCATGTCCCCGGATGGCCTCGGTGTCTTCGCGACGGGCTATCCCGTGCGGGGCATGCCCCGGCCCGAGCTGACCTACCGCTACAGCCTCAATGGCGCGAATGTCAGCCTGCTCGGCAATTCCATCAGCGATGACTGCGGGCTCAAGGCCGCGGGGACGAACAGTGGCCAGGTGGCACTGCTCTCGACCTGTGCCTTCTACACGACGCTCCGGCTTCGCCCGAGCGCGACGTGGGAGTTCGAGCCCGAGGACACCTTCCGGATGTGGCGGGTAGCCGTCGATGGCCAGGGCAACATCCTCGTGGCCGGCTACACCACCGGGCCCACGGCGCTCGGGGACAAGCACTTCGGGGCGCAGGGCCAGCGGGGCCTGTTGGTGGTGAAGTTCAACCCCCAGGGCGGCGTGGTGTGGGCGCACGAGCTGATTCCCGAGGGCGGCGAGGCCCTGCCCAGCGCGATCGCCGTCTCGTCGCTCGGCACGGTGGTCGTGGCCGGCACCTTCCAGGGCATCGCCCACTGGGCGTCCAAGGATTACGACAGCGCCAACGGCGCCACCTTCCTCCTGACGCTTGAGGCCAACGGGGCCTCGCGCTGGCTGCGCCAGTCCCGGGTGGCCGACGCGGTGATGGCGCTCGATCCCTCCGGACGCGCCTTCCTCGCGGGGCGGGCGGCGGACTGCGCGGGCGGCATCCGCATCGAGGAGATCAACCTCGCGGGCGACCCGCTCGGCACCAAGCGCCTGGGCTGTGGGGGCAACCTGGCGGCGAGGGACGCCGCGGCGCTCGGGCACGACCTGGTGCTCCTGGGCGCCTATTCCGGCGCGAACGACTTCGGCAATGGGACGCGCACGGACGCGGACGGCTCCGGGACCTTCCTGCTCCGGATGTCCGCGCCGTAGGCCCCAAGGCTCGGGCGGCCGGGGACGAGCGCTCCCCGAGCCGCTGGCCCACGCGGTGCCGGCGCGACCTGGTGAGCACCTGGTGGAGGTAGCGCCCCGGTGTGGCTCTCCTTCACCTGGGCCACGTCCTCGGGGGTGCCCACGGCGAGCAACTGGCCGCCGACCGCGCCGCCCTCGGGTCCCATGTCGATGACCCAGTCCGCGCTCTTGATGACGTCCAGGTTGCGCTGGGGCTCTTGACGGCCCCTGCCGCGCTCCCAGAAGGGGCGCGGCAGGGGTGCTCTTGGCTGGGGCGGCTGGAGCCTCTACCCCACTCCCCCCCGCCATTCATTGCTCACGAACTACCGGCAGGTGGTGTAGCTCGCCCACAGCGGCGAGCCGCTGGCGCTGTACACCACGAGGTTGCAATCCTGCTGCATCCACAGGGTGGCGCCCGCATTGTTCCCGGTGGTCGTATTCCAGAGCGCACTCATCGAGCTCGGATACAGCACGAGGTTTCCATCCGTCTGCATGACGAAGGTCGAGGTGACCTTGCCCCAGGTGCCCGTGTTCCAGAGCGCACCCTTCTGGTCGTAGAGCACCACGTTCCCGTCGGTCTGGTGGGCGAGCCAGAGCTTGCCGTCGCAAGACCAGAGCGTCTGTCCGGGCGCGAGCGCCTGGCCACTGCTCAGAGTCCCACAAGCGGGAGGCGGATTGCTGTAGAGCAGGCGGGTGGTGGAACCGCTGCCCGCGTTGCTCACCTTGTTGTCCGGGGAGTTGATGACAATCGCCGCGGCCACCGTGGCGGGAGAAGCGCCCGGGTTGCTCTGGAGGTACAGCGCCGCCGCGCCGGCCACGTGCGGGGAGGCCATGGACGTGCCGGTCTCCGGCCGGGAGGTGCCGTTGAGAGCGGCGGAGACGATGTTGACCCCCGGAGCGAAGACGTCCAGGCAGGGGCCAAAGTTGGAGCCCTGATAAACCTGCGAGTTCCCGAGGAACCTGGAGTCCGTGCTGTCGACGGAGCCAACGGTGATGGCATCGGCGACACGCGCGGGCGAAATGTAGCACGCGTCAATGGTTGGGGAATTGTTGCCCGCGGCGACGACGATGGTGACACCCGCGGCGATGGTATTGCGCACCGCGGCGTCCAATGCGTCGTTGGTGGTGCCTCCCAGGCTCATGTTGGCCACCGCGGGCTTGACGTGATTGGCCGCCACCCAATCCAGGCCCGAGATGATGCCCGAGAGGGAGCCGCTTGCATTGCAGCCGAGGACGCGCACGGAGTGGAGCCGGACGCCCTTGGCCACGCCCCAGGTGGTGCCGCCCACCGTGCCGGCCACGTGCGTGCCGTGTCCATTGCAGTCAGTGGCTCCATAGCCATCGTTGATCGCGGTGAAGTCCCCCGAGGCCCGGCCACCGAAGTCCGGGTGGCTCGTCATGATGCCCGAGTCGATGATGTACGCATGCACCCCGGCGCCGGTGCCGTTGTAGCTATAGCTGCCGTTCAACGGCAGCTTGAGCTGATCGATGCGGTCCAGGCCCCACGTCGCATTGGACTGGGTTGCCATGGCGTGAACCTCGCCATCCTCCACCACGAAGTCCACTTCGGGCCTGGCCGCGAGTGCGCGCGCCGCCGCCTCGTTGGCCTGCACCGTGAAGCCGCGCAGCGCGTGGGAGTACGTCTGGAGGACGGTGGCGCCACGCTGGAGGGCGAGCGCCTGGGCGACCTCGGGAACCCTGGAGGCACCGAGGGTGGCGGCCTTCAGCACGACGATGTATTGCCCGGGGATGGCATCGGCGGATTTGCGGAACTTGCCCCCGGGAGTGGAGGCCGCGTCAAGCGCGGACTCCTGCGTGCCGGTCTTCAGGGCGAGGTCTGCCGTCTGTCCCAGGTCCCCGGTGGCGTCGAGGGACGGGCTCCCGCATGCGGGCAGGAGGGTGAGGCCACCGATGAACATCAGGTTCTTCCAAGCGGGTTTATGCAAGGCGGTTCTCCAGTAGGACGTGTACCCCTCTTTCGTGGGGGAGCGGTCGTATGGCTCCCACGGAGCAGAGGGTGAGGGACGCGGACGGGAAGCCCATGAGCCGCACGCCGGGCCGGCGCAGAAGCTTTTCATCTCCAGCAGACACACGCCAGCCCAGCCCAGCCGCCTTCCCAGGAGGGGCGCGGCAGGGGCATCAGGTCTCTTCGCTGGCTGTGGCGGCTTGAGCCTCAACACCCTGCGCCCTGGGGTGGCGCTCGCGCCGGGGTCAGGCTCGCACCTGCCGCGGGCAGTCCCAGGTGCTCCCAAATCGCGCGCACCCCTCTGGCTTGCTTCACGGCCCGCCAGCACCCGCCGCCTGCCTCCACACCTGACGCAGGTGAAGCCCGTCCACCGCGAATGTCCTGCGCGGCAGCCCCGCGAAAGTCTCCTGGCGGCGTCCTCTCCTTCCTCCGCTCCTGCCTCGCCCCTGCCTCAGGCGCCACGCTCGCCGCCTCTGCTCCTCCCTGGGGGCGCGTCACGCTCCTCTCCTCCGCTCCTGCTTGGGGGAACCTCTGGCGGGGATGAGCGAGCCATGAAAGCACACCTCTCGTGGCCTGGCATACCTGCCAGCGGCGAGTCAGGCCTTCGGTCGAGGTGGATGAGGACCATGTTCGCCTCAATGGGAGAGCGGCCAAGCCTCCGCTTTGAACCACTCGGGATGATGAAGGGTGACATCCCCGCGGGAGCCAGGCGCGCCTTGGAGCTCGTGCCCAGGGAGCAGGGTGACTTCAGGCCGAGCCACCAGCAGTGCACGAACTTGATTGCGCACGTCAGCCGCGCGCTGGGAGTCCACCGCGACACGCTCCACGTCGTCAGAATGCAGCCATTCTCGGTGAACAACGGCATCGCCGGTGAGGAGCACCGGCCCCCCCGGTAGGGCGAGGAGAGCCATGACGTCCTCCCGCGCATGGCCACCGCCACGCAGCAGCACGACGCTGCCATCTCCGAACAAGTCGAGCGAGGCATCGAAAGGCGGGAGGGCGCGCGTGTCGTGGAAGTCCACTTCGCGCCAACGAGGCGCCGACAGGCCCAGCACCTTGCCGGCCGTTCCCAGCCCACCGATGAAGGTCGCGCCCTCGAAGGACGCGGCGGCGCCAATGTGATCGTCGTGCAGGTGCGAGATGATGACCCATCGGGCGCGGGCTGGCTCCAGTCCGGCCTCTCGCATCTGTGCGTCGAGCGTCCTTCCCTCGCGTCCGCGGCTCTCGAAGAGCCAGCGCATCGGCACAGGCAGAGCGGACTCGCCCTCTCGGGCGACGGACGTGGAGAGCCCGCAGTCGAACACAATGAGCCCTTCTCGCGGATGTTCGATCACGAAGGCAGGAGCCGGCCGCCATGGGCGGTGCTCACCGACCAGGAGCGCCGACATGCGGTTCATTCCCGTGTTGAAGACGTGGAGCCGAAAACCGGCCACCGCCGCGGGCATCGGATAGGGACCGGGAGGCGGCTGGGCCCCACTCACGATAACGGGACGGTAAGGGAGCAGGACGGCTCCGAGCGTGACGAGCGCACCCGCACTCAGCAGGCCCAGCGCCACGAGACGGCGACGTCGAAGACTCAAGGGCATGGCCTCACAGTGCGGGAGATTGACATGGAAGTGCTCCGGGTGAAACGGGCCAGCTGGGCGTGCGCTCCTTCTGAGGTATATCCCTGCTCCCAGAACAGGACCACTCCGTGGTTACGCCTGGGAGACGGGCCGCATGTTGCTTCAGTGTGAGCAGGTGCCGGTGGCTCCCCCGAGGAAGGGTGTCAGACGATTCGTAGGAGACGAGGTGTCGGATCGAGTCCTTTGACACCTTCCCCGCACGCCGGGCCGGCGCAGAAGCCTTTCATCTCCAGCAGACACACGCCAGCCCAGCCCAGCCGCCTTCCCAGGAGGGGCGCGGCAGGGGCATCAGGTCTCTTGGCTGGCTGTGGCGGCTTGAGCCTCAACACCCTGCGTCCTGGGGTGGCGCTCGCGCCGGGGTCAGGCTCGCACCTGCCGCGGGCAGTCCCAGGTGCTCCAGAATCGCTCTCACCCCTGCTGCTCCCTTCACGTCCGCCAGCACCCGCCGCCTGCCTCCACACCTGACGCAGGTGAAGCCCGTCCACCGCGAATGTCCTGCGCGGCAGCCCCGCGAAAGTCTCCTGGCGGCGTCCTCTCCTTCCTCCGCTCCTGCCTCGCCCCTGCCTCAGGCACCACGCTCGCCTCCTCTGCTCCTCCCTGGGGGCGCGTCACGCTCCTCTCCTCCGCTCCTGCTTGGGGGAGATCCTCGATGGCGCGCACCTGCTCGGGGTCCGTCACCGTCACGCTCGGGTTGGGACGGCCCGAGTACATGAGGAACGTCACGCGCAGGGCCTTCTGCGATTGCTCGGCCTGGACGTCCGACGCGAAGACACTCGTGGAACCGCCGAACCCGAGGCTCAGAACACCGCACAGGAAGGCCGCTTTGAATGAATGGCGAGACATGTATTTTTCTCCCGGGTACTGGATGACCTACTGGATGTTCTCGTGGCCGTGGCCTTCGGCGATGTCCGACCAGATCATGAAGAAGCCGCAGAACTGCGTATAGAGTCCCCGATTCGCGGTCCGCGGATCGGTAATCACATTGCCCGAGTTGTCGAGGTTCGTCGCGGGAGAGCCACCGGGCTTGTGGCTCCACGTGCCATTCTCGCCGAGCCGATACCAGTGATAGTCAAGCCCCGGCGCGACCACCAGGGCGGCGCCGCTCTTGAAGTTCAGGAGGGTGCTCGGGTCCGGGCTGCGCGAATGTGTTGGTGGCCTTGTTGTTGGTGTAGTTGTAGCAGTTGTTGCTGCCCTGCCGGTCGTTTCCATTCCAGTAGCTCGGCTCGAAGCTGAGCCGGCCCGGGTTCAGGACGTTCCACACCTCCCACTTGGACAGTGCGCGGTTGTAGACGAGGACCTCGTCGAGGCGGTCATTGAACCGGTAGTAGCCGCGGTTGTCGATGATGGTCTTATGGACCGGGTCGTGTCCGTCATCCGGATCCACTCCGACAGCGTGAAGCATCCCGTGCCAAAGTTCAGCGACGAGGAGTTGTTCACGCGGATGTACTTGTCTCCAGACAGGTCCATTCCCGAGGAACTCCAACCGTAGGACGAGGCCCGACCGCCGTAGACGTTCCCCGTCTGCCCCAGTCCACTCGTGCCGACGCCCACGCCCGCTGTGGCGTCCTCTCCGATGGCTGTGGCGGCTCCCTCGACTGTGGCACCTGCCCCGCCTGCCAGCCCGAGGAGATGAATCGCTGCGGCGTCTGCATCCCCAGGTCCGAGGGCCGCTGCCCCGACAACGTCCACTGTCCCGCCGCCGCGAGCCCCCAGGGCCTCATCGCCGCTCCCCGGCGTCCTCCTGCCACAACAAGGGCCGGGTGAGCGCCCACAGCCAGATGGCCATCTCCTCGGGGGTGTGGCGCATGTCCTCCAGCCAGGACTCGAGCACCCCCAGATATGCCGAGGCCAGGAAGCGGCTGCGGATGGCGAGCGGCGCACTGCTCACTTCCTGCCGGAAGTGCTTCTCGACGACGGGAGTCATCAGCCGCTCCACATGCCGCCGCAGGTACGTGTCGAAGCGCCCCGCCCCCGCCCGGCCGAACATGAGCCGGTAGAACTCCGCGTGCGCGGCGGCATGCTCGAACCAACGTACGAGGAGCTCCGGCGGCAGCCCCGGTGCCTTGGGCCACAGACCCTCGTTCCGCCGCGCCTCCGCGTCCAGCTCGTCCAGCACCTCCCGCATCGTCTGTACGAGCAGCTCCTCCTTGGCGCGATAGTGCAGGTAGAAGGTGACGCGGTTGACCCCGGCCCGTGTGGTCAGATCCCGCACGGTGATGGCGCCGAAGTCCCTCTCCCTCAGCAGGCCCAGCAGCGCGTCCCGCAGGACGCGGCGTGTGCGCCGCACTCGAAGATCGTCTTCCACCCGCCTGGACGACACTGGAGTGCTCCGTGTCGCTTTCGCGACGCCCCGCGCCCCGGTGTCCGTTGCTCTTTTCCTCACGCCCGCCGATTCAATCAACTACCGCGTGTCGGAACAACAGCGTGACTCGACACCGACCCCCCCTCTGCCTGGATGGTGTCCCTTGCAAGCCGCCCTCATCACCAACCCACGCTTCCTCGTGGAGCCGTTCGCCGAACTCGAGCGGCTGCGCGCCGCTGGCCCCCTGCATCACATCGAGGAGCCCACCGGCCTGCGCTTCTGGCTGGTGACGCGCTTCGCCGAGGCCTCCCAGCTCCTCAAGGACCGGCGCATCGTCGTGCACCGCCCCGGCGGTCAACGCATCAGCGCCGTCACCCTCTCGCCCGACGTCGATCGCATGATCGGCCGCTCGATGCTGGCCTCGGATCCGCCGGATCACTCGCGCCTGCGGAGCCTGGTGTCCAAGGCGTTCACGCCCCGCTTCGTCGAGGAGCTGCGCCCCCGCATCCAGCGGCTCGTCGACGAGCTGATCGACGCGGCCGAGCCCCGCGGCCGGATGGATCTCATCAACGACTTCGCCTTCACCCTGCCCATCGTCGTCATCGCCGACATGATGGGCCTGCCCGCCCAGGACCGCCACCGGGTGCGCTTGTGGTCGGAGGCCATCACGGAGTCCATGAGCACCCAGTACGAGGAGAACCCGGCACGGGACGCGAAGGCGCGCGACTTCGTGGACTACATGCGGGCGCTCATCGACGAGAAGCGCCGCTCGCCCGGTGAGGACCTCGTCAGCAAGCTCACCCAGGCCGAGGAGGGAGGCTCGCGGCTCGACGAGCACGAGTTCCTGTCGATGATTGGCTTGCTCATCTTCGCCGGGCACGAGACGACGGCCAACCTCATCGGCAATGGGATGCTCGCCCTGCTCACCCAGCCCGAGGCGCTCGCCCGGCTGCAACGCGAGCCCGCGCTCATCCCCTCGGCCATCGAGGAGTTCCTGCGCATGTTCGGCCCCGTCACCGTGGCGCCCCGCTTCGCCGCCGAGGACATCGCGGTGGCGGGAGAGACGATCCGCCAGGGGGACATGGTGATCATCTCCCTGGCCTCGGCCGACCGGGACGAGCGGCAGTTCTCCCACGCCCAGACGCTCGACGTGACGCGCGAGAGCGCCCGGCACCTGGCCTTCGGACAGGGCATCCACTTCTGCCTGGGCGCGCAGCTGGCCCGCATCGAGGCCGATGTGGCCTTCACCACCCTGCTGCGGCGGCTGCCCGGACTGCGCCTGGACGCCCCGCTCGAGGCCGTGCAGTGGCGGGCCAACATGATCCTCCGGGGCCTGCAACGGCTCCCCGTCGCCTTCTGACCGGTGACACTCCGGCCTCCCACACGGGAGGCCGTATGTCCTCGGACAAACGCGCCGTGGGGTTGAACCCCTGACCGTCCGTCAGAGGGACGACGGGTGACCCTGGAGGCTTGCGCCGACGTCTGGATGAAGATATCCTCACCGAATGAAGAATCGCTCACCGCGAGTGCCGAGGAAGAGGATGCTCCGAGAGCGCCTGCGCGAGGAGACGGAACAGACCCTCCTCGAGGCGGCCGAGCAGGTCTTCGCCGAGCAGGGCGTGCTCGGCACGCGCA
Organism: Cystobacter fuscus DSM 2262; assembly: GCF_000335475.2. Classification (NCBI taxonomy): domain Bacteria; kingdom Pseudomonadati; phylum Myxococcota; class Myxococcia; order Myxococcales; family Archangiaceae; genus Cystobacter; species Cystobacter fuscus. The sequence goes on from NZ_ANAH02000075.1 coordinate 56,898, forward strand.
TCGAGGACATCGCGAAGCGCGCGGGCGTGGCCGTGGGCACGCTCTACAACTACTTCGAGGATCGCGAGGGGCTGCTCGCCGCGCTCATGACCCGCCGGCGCACGGAGCTGGTGAAGCTCCTCGACGAGGTGAGCGAGGTGAGCCGGGGCAAACCCTGGCTCGGGGAGTTCGAGTACTTCCTGCGCGCCACGCTCTCGCACCTGGAGCAGCACCGGCGCTTCTTCGCCATCCTGGTCCAGGGCGAGTTGGGCACCCTGCCCCACACCGGCACGGCGGAGGAGCCGGGCGGCTCGGGCTTCGATGACGTGTATGCCTGCGCGAAGCGGCTCGTCCAGCGCGGCGTGGCCGAGGGCCAGCTCAAGCCCGCCTTCGCGGCGCTCTACCCGGGGCTGCTGCTCGGCATGCTGCGCGCCGCCATCGTCCAGGAGCGCTACATGGACACGCCCGCGCCGCTGCTCGGGCTGGTGGAACCCTTTCGCGACTTCTTCCTGACGGGGGCGGGGAAGGAGCGCTGAGCCGTGCATTCACTGCCGCCCTTGATGTGATTTGGGAGAGTCTTTCAATGCAATCCAGTGACTACAATCCGTTTTCAGCCGCCGTGCAGGCGGATCCCTATCCGTATTACACGACGCTCCGGGACCAGGGTCCGGTCTATTTCAACGAGCAGTTCGGCTGGTACATCGTCAGCCGTTACGAGGACGTCGTCGCCATCATCAAGAACCCGGCGGTCTTCTCCTCCGTGCGCGCCGTGGTGTCACCGGACAAGTTCGACGCGGCCGAGCAGGTGGCGCCCCAGGCCCTGCGCCCCGTACGCCGGGGGGTGCTCATCGGCGAGGACCCGCCCACCCACACGAAGAACCGGGGACTGGTGAGCAAGGCGTTCACCCCCAAGCGCACCGCGGAGATGGAGCCCCGCATCCGGCAGCTCGTCCGCGAACTCATCGCCCGGTTGCCCCGCTCGGGCGAGTTCGATCTCATCCGGGACCTGGCCGAGCCGCTGCCCGTCATCGTCATCGCGGAGATGCTGGGCGTGGAGCCCGAGCGCCGGCACGACTTCAAGCGATGGTCCGATGACGCCGTCGCCACCGCCTACGCCCTGGTCCGTGGCACGGACCTGTCCCGCATCGAGGACAGCGCCCGCGAGATGAATGCCTACATGGTCCAGTCCCTGGACGCCCGACGCCGGGAGCCCCGGGAGGATCTCACCCAGGCGCTGCTCGACAACGGCGTGCGCGAGGGCGTGCTCTCGGTGGAGGACGCGGTCGACTTCTGCCGGCTGCTGCTCTTGGCGGGCAACGAGACCACGACCAACCTGCTCGGCAATGGCATGCGCGCGCTACTCGGCCAGCCCGACCAGGTGCGCAAGCTCACGCGCGAGCCCGCGCTCATCCCCAACGCCGTGGAGGAGATGCTGCGCTACGACTCGGCCGCGCAGGCGCTCTTCCGCAAGACGACCCGCGAGGTGGAGGTGGCCGGCACGCGCATCCCCGCGGAAGCGAGCGTCCTCGTGCTCGTGGGCTCGGCCAACCGCGACCCGCGCAAGTTCCCGGAGCCGGACCGCTTCGACGTGACGCGCGACATCGTGGGCCAGGTCGCCTTCGGCCATGGCATCCACTTCTGCCTCGGGGCGTCCCTGGCGCGGCTGGAGGCCCGCGTGGTGCTGGAGGAGCTGCTCACCCCGGACCGCCAGCTCTCCCTCGTTCCCGACCAGCAGCTCAAGAACGTGGAGCACTTCCTCCTCCGGGGCCTCAAGTCCCTGCGCGTGCGCACCGAGCCCGCCCCGGCCTCCCTCGCGAACGCCTGAGCACCACCGGCAGCTTCGCACAGCAGCGCGACGAAGCCTTCTTCCAATCCTCTCATAAACAGAACACCGCCAAGTATCGCAACTGCGAGTTGCGGTGAGTGAAATCCAATTCTATTCATCATCGCAACTTGGAGTTGCGGTCCACCGCGTGTGCGGAGGGGACCGTTTGCGACTTCTTGGGGAGAACGACCATGGCATCCACGAATGATGTTTCCCGGAGACCCGCGACCTTCCTGCTGGCGAGCTCGGGGGCGCCGGGGCATCTGCTTCGCGTCCTGGACCTCGCGCAGCAGCTCACCGCTCGGGGCAACCGGGTGCTGTTCAAGGCGAAGGCGAGCCTGGCGGCCGATGTGAAGGCCGTCGGCGCGGAGCACCTGCCGCATGAGCGGATGCTCGACGTCCAGGACATTGGCGATCTCGCCCAGCTCACGAGTCTGCCGCCCTGGATGCCGTCGATCCCCTTCGGCATCACGATGTTCCGGAGCATCGGCCAGGCGAACAACGTCCAGCTCGCGCGAGAGCTGGAGCCTGTCTTGAAGCGCGAGAAGGTGGACTGCGTGGTCCACGACATCTTCGAGATGGGCGCGGCCTGGGCCGCCGAGCGCGCCGGCATTCCCTGGGCGAGCGCCGGGAACATGGGCACGGTTCTCACGGAGGATGAGCTGCCGTTGCTCTTCAGCGCGATGCCATCCATGAAGCCCTTCTTCCGGTTCCCCGCGCTGACGCACCTGCTGATGGGCCAGCTGATGCCGTTGAACGAGGCGAGGGCCCAGCTCGGTCTGTCCCCCTATCGTGGCCGCCCGGCGCACCTCGTCCAGGCCGCGGCCTCGCCCAAGCTCCACATCATCATGGGCCACCGGGGACTCGCCGGGGACATTGCGCTGCGCGACAACCAGCTCTTCGTCGGGTCGACGACCGCCAACATCTCCACGAGCCGCAAGGAAGCGCCGCACGTCGAGCCCGGGACCGTGATCGTCAGCACGACGACGACCCATGCGGACAATGGCTTGTTCCGGCGCGTGTTGGAGGCGGTCTCGCCCATGAACGTCCCCGTGCTCGCCACGGCCGCGGGGGCCCAGGACATCCCCTCCGGGCTCGGCTCCCACATCCGTATCGAGCGCTACGTTCCCCACGACGAGGTGTTCCCCAAGGCCCGGGCGTTGATCACCCACGGGGGTTGGGGCGCGGTGGGTCGCGCCCTGTACACGGGTCTGCCCATGCTGGTCATCCCCCTCGTTGGAGACCAGACCCTCAACGCGTCGCTGGTCGAGCGCGCGGGGCTCGGGCGCTACCTGCCCCTGGAGAAGGCGACCCCCGAGCGGATCCGCTCCGAGTTGCAGGCGCTCCTGGCCGACGAGTCGCTGCGGGCCCGCGCCCGGAAGGTCGCCTCGGAGATTCAGCAGCTCAAGAGCGGGCAGGTCGCCGCGCGCGCCCTCGAGAAGCTGGCCTTCGAGGGGAACGTGGACGTCAAGAGCATTTCCGCCGCGGCCTAGCCTTTCTGGCGTCATGCTACGGGTTCCAGCAGTTGGCGGGTTGATTGATGATACGCACCCAGAATTTCGTGTCGTTGCGGATATCCCCATAGGCATGAAAGCCCCAGCCCCCGCCTCCGTCATGGTGCTCGGCCATTCTCCAGCCCGTGCCGAAGTAGTTGACACAGATTTGGTCGGCGGTGGCCTGACTGCTCAACCACGTACCGGGAATGGGTTGCGTGGTCGCGATATGGCCATGTACCCAGCCACTATAGAAGTCCGTATACAGCCCCGCCCGGGTTGGCGAACCATCATTCTTGATACACAGCACGGGCAACGCGGTCATGCAAGAGGTGTCTCCTACGTAGGCGTTGCATGAATAGGAACCGACGGGGCAACCCACGAAGTCCACGCCTTACGCGTTTTCGTGTCTGATTTTTACCCAGGTCATTCCTCTTCCACCGCTCGCCAGAGCGGGCACCGATCCAACCACAACAGACAGCATCCCCGCTCCCACCAAATGAAGCAGTTTCATTGTTCCTCCACTCCATTGCGGACTTGTTCAAAGCGCTCGCCAGTGACTCTGCGGCGATGAGCGCTTGAAAACAATGAAGAAAGGGCCCAGAGCCATCAATCGTTGGTGACTTCACGTATAGCATTCTGGATATATTCGCCGTTCGTTGTCTTTCTCTGTTCCACGGGGCAGTTATTTTCTGCACGTTCAACCAAACCTCGGCGTGACGCTGACGGGCGAATCGGAAATCGTCAGCGTCAAGTGCCGCCACTGCCGGTTGGAGAAAACCTCGACGTATTCGAAGAGCAACAGCCGCGCCTGTCTCATGGGAAGGCGGCGGGAGTCGAAGCCGTGAGTGGCGAGCCCTTCGCCAGCCGACTGATGCCAGCTGACGAAGCGACCGGATTTATGAATTTGTTTTCCTGGAGGGCAGGAATCAGGACGTGCGAGCTGCGTGCGTGAGCGTCTGTTTGTTCTCCAGCATCCATTCCCGGACTGTTTTTGCGGGTCTGCCGAGAATATAGGGGACGTCATCTTGAACGGTCGCCATATAGGCCATTCTTCCATCAAGGATCTGCCTTACGAACTCAACGCCCCCTTTTGCGTACCAGGCCTCACCTGAAAAACCTGGCGACTCAATCATCCGGCTGAAGTCATTGACTCCCTTCATCTCGCATTTGATTTCCAGGCCGGTCACTTCACTCAAGAGCTTGGCTATTTCGTTTCCGTTCAGACTTTCGGTGCTCAACCAGTAATTCTGTCCCGCGTGGCGGCCCGGACCATCGACGAGGATCTTCGCTGCAACGGCAGCAATATCTGACGCGGCAATGTATCCGATCCTTCTGTCTTCAAAAAAAGTTGTGTACGTAAAATTCTTCGGAAGAAAGAGCCCCGAAAGGGCTTCCATGAACATGTTCGGATGAAGATGCGTCCACGCAATGCCACTGCTCTCAATGTATTTCTCAATCATCTGGTGCCATACGAAATGCGGATCCGTACAGTCCCATTCCGCAAAGACTCCGACGTGCACGATATGGCTCACGCCTGCTTTTCTGGCCGCATCGACTAGAGTTTTACTTTGGGTGAGCATCGCAACCGTATAACCGGTCAAAAGAAAGACGCGGTCGACATTCGCCAGTGCGAGTCCAAAAGTCCGGGGATCGTCTAGATCTAAAAGTACGGACTCTTTGCCTTCAGCGCGGAGTCTCTCCACAACATCTTGCTTTCGGGAAGCAATCCGTACATTGACGGATGTACCTTCAAGCTCCTTGAGAAGGTGCTGTCCAACGGTTCCGCTCGAACCGATAACGAGGACGGTGGGAAACCTATTTTGAGCCATACTGGTCTTTCCGAATGAGTGGGTCACTAGCGCTTGGGGACGTGCATGGAGGGTTACGTGTACAAAAGCCGGTTCAGCCGAGCGATGTAGCCCGGTTCAAGAACTGACTTTCCGTCGCTCAATCGCTCGCCGATGATCGCCATCGCAAAGTCTCGGCGCGCGGGCAGGCGAGAGCGTTCAGTCACCGCAAGCGCAGCTGGCAACTCACCGAGTTTCAATTCAGTGCAGTAACCGGGTGCGCCTGGCTGAAATCTCCATGAATCGCCGATTGAGCCCGCGTGGTAAGCGTCAAAGCCTGTTGCCTCGACGAGTTCGGCTGCGATGTTCTGCTCACGCTCTCTGTCGGCAGCGACTGCGATCGCCAGTCGGTCGGGATGTCCAGCCGGATGGTTTTTCTCCGCTAGTGATTCAGAAAGAATCATGTTCCACGCTTTCGCGATTGGGTGGCCGATCTGTTCTTGAACCCACTCGCTTTCCACCTGCCCCTTATCGAGCGCTTCAATCCTGCTATCGCGCCCTGGGTAGTAGTTCGATGTGTCGATAACAACGGTCTCACTCGGGAGTGCGGAGATGAGAGGCTTGAGCGTTGGCATCTTGAAAAGCGGAATCGACAAGATCACGACGTCGACGCCCTCGACGGTCTCCGCCGTGGTGACCGCGCGCGCTCCGGTGGACAGCGCCTCGGCCTCGATGGTCTCCGGACCGCGCGAGTTGGCCACCTTCACGTCATGGCCAGCCGCGGCCAGATTGCGCGCCAGGGTCTTGCCAATGGAGCCGGCGCCGATGATTCCAATCTTCATGTTCTGCTTTCTCCTTTTGTCTTCGTCAATCTGGACTGCTTTGCGCTCGAGTGGGCGGCTGCCTACCTGTGGAAGGTCACGCTCTCCGAGACGGGCACGCGCCCCATTCGAATGCCGTTGACCGGCGCCGAATAGTCCGGATAGCCGAAGGAGATGGCGAACATCAGCTTGAGTTCGTCGGAGATGCCGAGGTACTCGCGGATGGTCTGCGCGAAGAAGCCGATGGAGGTCTGCGGAATGCCTCCCAGACCGCGAGCCGCCAAGGACAGCAGGAACGTCTGGCCGTACATTCCAATGTCGCCCGCGACGCGCACATTGTCTCCGAAGGACGGCATGAACAGCAGGGCGGCGTGCGGAGCGCCGAAGAACGAGTAGTTGCTCGCGGAGGCCTTGTCGCGACCGGCCCGGTCCTCGCGCGCCACGCCCATCGCCTCGTAGAACGTCTTCCCGTGCGCGCGTCGGCGCTCGCCGTACGCGCCGTAGAAGCACTCCATGTCGAAGGTGAAGTCCGGCGTGAAGCGCTGCGCCTCGTTCTCCGCGGTCAGCAACCGACCCAACCCGGCGATCCTCTCGCCCGAGACGATGTGCGTGTTCCACGGCTGCGTGTTGCAGTTGGATGGAGAGCGTTGCGCGTCTTCCAAGACCTGCAGGATCTGAGCGTCGGGAACGGGCGTCGGCAAGAATTGGCGAAACGAGCGGCGCGTGCGTACCGTCTCCTCGAAGGAGAGCGTCTGCGACGGTCCGCCGTTGGATTCGACGAGACCGTTTGTGGACAGTGCTGTGATTGACATCGTTGATTCTCCTGATGAGCGTTAGTCGGTGATGGGCTCGGAAGCGTTGTCCGTAGGGGCGATGCCAAGACCGTTCAAGGTGTCGCGGAGGGCGATTATGTCTTCGTCGGAGAGCTTGCAGGCGGTCTTGATCTTCTCCGGCACGGAACACACCGCCCCCCGGAGGCCCTCACCCGCCTTGGTGAGAGCGATCAACACGCGCCGCTCGTCGCGTTCGTCCCTCGTTCGGGTCACCAGCCCCGCGCTCACGAGCCGCTTGAGCAGGGGCGTCAGCGTCCCGTTGTCCATGCCAAGCTCGTTTCCCAGCTCTCCGACCGTTCGGGGAACGCTCTCGTAGAGCGCGAGCATGACGAGAAACTGCGGGTAGGTGAGCCCCAAAGGCTCCAAGAAGGGCCGGTGAAGGCGAATGATCCGGTTGGCGGCGCCGTACAGCGCGAACGAGAGCTGCGCCCCCACCCGACGCCACTCATCACTGCCTCGCCTGAGTCCTGCGCCTGCATCCTTAGCCACCTTATTTCCCATTGTTCATCAATATGTAGCGCACTACATAATAAGTCAATGGGTTTAGGGGTCAGGCAGGGGGCACCTGCGAATACCACCGGGTCGAAAGGACCCTCGGCGCCCTTTGTGCCCTCGGTGAAAACCCTTCGCACACCACTGAAGGGAGCTGCGCGAGACACAAGGGAGATGGGTCGGCAGCAGCGCGACGATCCGAGCCTGCGCAGCCGTCCCGTCGTGGTGGCCTGATGCGGCAGCCGATCGGTGGTGTTCGCGGCGTCGTACGAAGCCCGCAGGTCCGGCGTCCGCTCGGCCATGCTCGCTGTCACCGCGGAACGCCTCTGCCCGCACGCGATCTTCGGCCCGCTCGACTTCACGCGCGACCGCGCGGTGGCCCACGCCTGCCGCGAGCTCTGCCTTCGCCATACCGACCGCATCGAGCCGCTCTCGCTCGACGAGGCCTGCCTCGCCAATCCGGAGACCTCCAGCGCCTCATCAGGCTCGCCTCCGACTGGCGGAAGCCGGATGGGCTGATGGAGATCGTGGGAGTCCACGCCTCCCCGTCAGGAGTGGGTTCGACTCAAAGCGGCGGGCAACCTCGACTGGGAGAGGCGGCAACCGACGCCACCGCCGCCCCCTCCCCCACCCCGCTCAGCGCACCGGAGAGGGATTGCGCTCGGTGAAACCGCGCTGGTGGAAGTACGGGTAGGCGAGCGTCGTGGTGCTCGCGACGTCCAGCCGGGCCACCTGCTCGGGCGTCAGGTTCCAGCCAACGGCGCCGAGGTTCTGCCGCAGCTGCTCCTCGTTGCGCGCGCCGATGATGACGTTGGCCACCGTGGGCCGCTGCAAGAGCCAGTTCAGGGCGATCTGCGGCACCGTCTTGCCCGTCTCCTTGGCCACCTCGTCCAGCGCGTCCACCACCCGGTAGAGGTACTCGTCCTCCACCGGCAGTCCGCCCTGCATCGTCGCCGCCGACTTCGTGCTGGATGGATCACAGCGCTCTAAATAGGAGTGAAGGCGCCGCTCGTGATGGCGCCGGTTCGAGTCCTTTGACACCGTCTCTGGACACCGTCTCTGATTTGTCCTGAAGTGCCGCCGAAGGTGGAGTATCGTCTCAGCGAATGGGGCCAGACGCTTTGTCCCGGGCTAGACGCCATTCTCGCATGGGCGGAACGCCGACCCGGGAAATCCTGAAACATCGGCGGCCGCCGCCCGGCGCCGCCGCGATGCGGGTCCGCCAGTTTGGCTTCCGGATTGCGGCCCGGACGAAGTCCCCGTCACAACAGAGAGGATAACCGCCGTGCCGAGACAGCCGCGAATGCCAACCCTGTTGCTGACGGCGATGGTGCCAGCGCTGATCGGCATGGCCGGGTGCGACCGCGCCGCGGCCCAGGTCCAGGCGAACTTGACCCAGCGGGCGGCGGACGTTGGCGGTGGAACAGCCTCGGCGCTCCGGGCCCGGATCGCGCCGCCGCATGACGAGACGGTGGCGACCTATCGGCAGGCCGGTGCGGTCAACGCGAGCGCACACCAACTCACCGATCGGGAATGGACGCTGGTCGAACGCGCCATCTCCGACTTGCCTCCGCCGCACCGGGACGTCCTCGAACGACGCCTCGCCCGGCTCAGCTTCATCGACGCGCCGTCAAGCGCAGGGACCGCCCTGACCCGCGCGTACGACGGTCCTGACGGCGGACCGCTCTTCGACATCACGATCCGCGCCGACGTGCTCGACAAGTCGCTCAGCGAATTTCTCACAGAGAAGGAGTCGATGCTTTTTACCGATGACGGCTCCGGTTATAGCGTCCGTCTCTCGGCAGGCCGTGCATCCGCCCTGACCTATCTGCTTCTGCACGAAGCGACCCATGTGGTTGACCGAACCCTTGGCGTTTCGACGGATATGCGCCCGTTCAGCGCCCTATGGGTGGATTACCGCGACCTCGCCGCCCCCTATGCGACCGGGCCAATGGGCGTCACGATCTATCGGCGGGGCCGACCGATCCCGCTCGCCGAGAGCCCAGAGCTGTACAAGGCGCTCGGCGCCTCGCCGTTCGTGTCCTTGTATGCCACCGCGTCCGCCGGCGAGGACCTGGCCGAGTTGGCCGCCTGGAGCCACCTGGGCCGGTTGCACATCCCGCTGACCGTTGAGGTCCGCGATGCGACGGGACGCGCGGTCGTCACGGTAGAGCCGTTGAGGTCGCCCGCCGTCCAGGCGCGTTTCGCTGTTGCCGACGCCGTGCTCGCCCGCGCCGCGGCCAAGCCGTCGCAGACGCCTTAGAAAGTGCAGCATCACCAGATAGGTGTCCTCACGCTTCTCCCAGCGCACCAGGTGACGGCGGAAGCTCGTGAGCCAGGAGTGGGTCCGTTCCACCACCCAACGCCGTGGGGCATGGACTCCACGGTGCCGCGCATCACCAAGGCGTCGTTCCCATGCGCCAGAACGAGGGGCGAAGGGCTCGCCGCCTATCACCCCGCCAGGGGTCCAAGGGGACCGAACCGGACGGACGCGCATGGACTGGCCCGGACAGATGGGCGCCCCATATTCAGAGCTTGGCGCACTCGCCCTGGCGCGGCGCTGAGCGCTGCTCAAACGCCCCGCCTCTGGCCCGAAGGCGCGTGATGACTACTGGCAGGCGAGGGCCGTGGACATCTCCGTGTCCTGGAGGAGCGCGCTGGAGGCGCACGGCGTGTTGCAGTAGTTGCAGCTGGAGTACCCGTTGTTCGTGCAGATCTGCATGCACTGCAACGCGCCCTGGTTCGCCGGCCGGCAGGCCGGGGGGCACGGCGTGTTGCAGTAATCACAGCTGGGATACCCGTTGTTCATACAGAGCTGCATGCATTGCAACCCGCCCTGGTTCGCCGGCCGGCAGGTCGGGGCGCACGGCGTATTGCAGTAATCACAGCTGGGATACCCGTTGTTCATACAGAGCTGAATGCATTGCAACCCGCCCTGATCGGGCGGCCGACAGGTCGGCGGGCACGGCGTATGGCAGTAGTCACAGCTGGGATACCCGTTGAGCAGACACAGCTGCGTGCAGGACAACGGGCTGTCGGACGGCCAGCAGGTCGGGGCCGAGGCCGCGGCTTCGACGGAGGAGTCACTGACGCTGGACGCCATCTCCTGGGCCCGTGCGAGGGGAAGGGCGAGGAGGAAGACGGCGGACCAGACAACGTTCACAAGACCTCGAGGCAGACGCATGGACGGCTCCAGACGCCCCAGAGGACATCCCTGGCGGCGGTCGCGGAGTCTACCCATTCACCCGGGGTCCTGCCCGGTGGGTTCAGGACCCGGCCGGGTAGAGAAAGCGCAGCACGTCGCCGAAGCGCTCGCTTCACGCGGCCTCGTTGTGCCGGGCCCCCTCGAACACCGTGAGCTCGAGGTCCTCGTCGCTCCAGCCCTTCTCGCGCAGGGCCGAGCATAGGAAGGACAGGAGCCCTCGTGGGCGGAGCGGGCGGGAGCAGAGCGGGAGGTGAGGGACGCGGACGGGGAGCCCATGAGCCGAGGAAGGGTGTCAGACGATTCGTAGGAGACGAGGTGTCGGATCGAGTCCTTTGACACCTTCCCCGGGCTACACCCCCGCGGGTGCCGGTGCGTCACCGCTCGGCCAGCCGTGGCAACCACCAGGCGTCCAGGTGGAGCGCTCACCGAACCGGCGGCTCCTCCCACCGACGCCAGAGCCGGGCCTTTGGGCAGCGGATGAGGTAGGAGCGGTCAAACGGCCGAACTACAATGATATGCCCGCCATGATGGCAGGTGTCCGACTTCCCTCACCGAAAGGCGAGAGCACCGAGGCCACGCGTTGGTGTGCTGACTCCATGAATCACGCGCTCTGGGGGGCGCGACTTCATGAAGCAATGGCCAGGCTCCATCCAGACATCCGAGCATGCGTCGTTGCGCGCTATTTCGAGTATTGCTCCATCCAGCGAGCGTTTCGGCTACATAAAAAGCTCATGAAGGCAAATGCCGAGCCCTCCCGTGCATTGGAACAACGCGAGGCGGCCATGGGCGTTGCCGTCCTGTTCTCCCAAAGCGCCTGCAACGAGCAGACGTATCCACGTGATGCAGCGGACCTCTACAATCAAGCAGCGAATGAATGGGCCAGGCAGAACCGTATGGTGGAGGAAGGTTCGTGAGGACACCGCCTGATCCTCAAGCACCGATGACTCCAGGGGAGGACGAGGCTTTCGACAGACGGGACACCTATGTGGGGTGTATCGTCAATCTCTATTGTGCGAAGGCCTGGGCGGAGCGCCGAGGGCGGACTACAGCCGGCCGGAGACGCTCGGGCCGGCGCTGGCCGGGGTGGAGAAGGTGCTGTTCATCTCTTCCAATGAGGTGGGGCAGCGCGCCACGCAGCACCGGGCCGTGGTGGACGCGGCGAAGAAGGCCGGGGTCCGGCTGCTGGTGTACACGAGCATCCTGCACGCGGACACGACGCGCATGCTGCTGGCCGGAGAGCACAAGACCACCGAGGAGGCCATCCGCGCGTCCGGCGTTCCCTTCGTGTTCCTGCGGGATGGCTGGTACTTCGAGAACTACACCGAGAACCTGGGGCCGGCGCTGGCGCACGGCGCGCTCGTGGGCAGCGCGGGCGAGGGCCGTATCGCGGCGGCCGCCCGGGCGGACTACGCGGCGGCCGCGGTGGCGGCGGCGTTCCCGCGCTGAAGCTCCATCGAGCCGCCTCGCTGGTGGCTCATGAAACGCGCTGGCTCTCGGGCGCCATTGGCGTGGCACCCCGGTGCTGAAGCGCGTCAACGCCACCGGCTCCCGCCCCCACTGCGCCCTGTTCCGGGGGAGGCCGGGCTCGTGCCCTGAATCAGCCGACGCTCTTCACGGACTGCATCCGCGCTGGCCTGGCGGAGGCCGCCGCGAGGAACGCCTGGATGAGCGGGTGGGGCTGGCCGGTGCTCGCGCTGCGCTCGGGCTGGAACAGCGTGGCCAGGAAGAAGGGATGCCCCGCGAGCTCCACCACGCGCGCGGCGCCCTCTTCGTCCACTCCGGTGACGCGCAGCGCGGAGCCGTCGAGCACGTGCCGGTAGTGCGCGTTGAGTCCGTAGTTGCAGTGGTAGGCCTCGGTGGACTCGGTGCGCCCGAAAGCCCTGGCCGCGTGCGAGCCCGCGCTCAGGGTGACCTTGCCCTTCACGCCTACCAGCGAGCAGGAGAGGGCACCGACCAGGGGCATGGCCGCGTCCGGGTTGGACTCGGCATGGTCCGCGTCCTTCAGGCCGAGCACGTGGCGCGCGAACTCGATGAGCGCGTGCTGGAAGCCTCCGCAGGTGCCGAGGAAGGGGATGCCCTGCTCGCGCGCCAGGCGAATCGCCGCGAGCGCGCCGTCCATGCTCTCGTACGGACTGCCGGGCACGCACCAGACTCCGGAGAACGGGGTGAGCGTGTCACCGCTCGCGCCGTCCAACTGGCGCGTGCCCAACCACGTCACCTCAGCGGACATGCCCAGCGCCTGGCCCGCGAGTTCCAGGGCCACGGGGATGACGGCATGCGCGTGCACGGCGGGACTCCGGTCTCCTACGAGACCGATACGGACGACGGGGTGGCTCACGGTTCCTCCTGACAGTTCGACCGCTCCGGGAATCGACAGCAGCGCGAGCGGGATGCGCCAGGGACCTCGCGGATAGCAGCCCGGAGTGTGCGAGACAAGGATTCAGTGACACGCGTCCATTCGCCCTCGTCGAAGGCGCCTCCGAGACGTGACTCATTCAGGACGCGGACGGGAATTACACGGAATGGAGTGGGAGGGCCCGGGCAGTACCTGGAGCGTGCTGTTCGGAAATGTCGGGAGGTTGGACGCGCGAAAGGGAGCACCCGGACCGCGTCCTGACTCAGGCGCCGCGCTTCGCGTCCGCGGGGGCATTGGGGTGGCGGGTGAGGAGCGTGCGCAGTTGAGGTTGGCGGCGGACCGCTTCCTGTCGCAGGAGGTGCGCGATGAGGGCCGGTGGCGCCGCGCTCCAGCGCGCGATGTTCTGGATGAGCATCGGCGAGCGGTAGGTGCGCCCGCACAGCGTGGGGAGGTCCTCCTCCAACTCACTGGCTGCTCCCGGCTGGGGATGGCTCACGGCTCGTGCCGGGTGCGCGCGGCCGTGAGGGGGACTCGCGGCCTGCACCGAGCCGGTAGGGCCGGTGTGGAGGGGACCCCTGCCGTGCTCCGGAGCCGCGGCTGCCACGGGCGGCCGGGCGGCCTGGGCTCCGGGGGCCGGGGCTCCACCCGGGCTCGCGGCCACGGCGGGGAGCAGGGCGCCCTCGGAAATGAGTCGCGTGAGGATGGTCCTCAGCCGCTCCACGGGCAGCCCCGTCAGGGCAGGGAGGTTCCTCGCCGGGGTGGCCCCGTCCAGGCGCGAGAGTACGAATCCCTCCTCGGCACTGAGCGCCAGCTTCCGGAGCATAGGAAGGACAGGAGCCCTCGTGGGCGTAGCGGGCGGGAGCAGAGCGGGAGGTGAGGGACGCTGACGGGGAGCCCATGAGCCGCACGCCGGGCCGGCGCAGAAGCTTTTCATCTCCAACGCGCGGCGGATCCCATGTGGGGTCCGCCGCTTTCTTTTTGGCCCTACGTGCTGCGCCCCGACAGCGACGGGGAGGTCCCGCATCGGCCGCACACCACGCAACGTGTATCCCGGAGAAAACCTCGGTGCCGTCAGGATAGCTCTGTAGCTCTATCGGCCGAATTGGGACTGCAGGCTCTCTGGGACGCGCGCTCCTTGGATCTGGATGTGCGCGGCTGCTTCCTCGATGCTCTGCAGGTCTCGAGACGTCAGCTCAAGGTCGATAGCGCCCAGATTTTCTTCCAGTCGATGCAGCTTGGTGGTGCCGGGGATCGGCACAAACCACGGCTTCTGCGCCAGCACCCAAGCAAGCGCGATCTGCGCCGGGGTCGCCTGTTTGGCGGTAGCAATGTGCTGGAGCAAGTCGACTAGCGCTTGGTTGGCTCGCATGGCTTCGGGCGCAAAGCGGGGCAGCAGACGGCGTAGATCGTTGTCGGCCAACGATGTGGTGAAGTCCATTTTGCCAGTAAGAAAACCCTTGCCGAGCGGGCTGAAGGGTACAAACCCGATACCCAGCTCCTGAAGCGTTGGAATGATTTCCAGTTCGTGCTCTCGCATCCACAGCGAGTATTCGCTCTGCAACGCAGTCACACGTTGCACGGCGTGGGCGCGGCGAATGGTCGTCGCACCGGCCTCTGACAAACCGAAGTGCTTGACCTTGCCCTCTGTAATCAGGTCTTTGACTGTCCCGGCTACATCTTCGATAGGCACGTTCGGATCGACACGGTGCTGGTAAAGCAGGTCGATGCAATCGGTTCCAAGACGCCTGAGCGACGCTTCGGTCACTCGACGGATCTGTTCGGGCCGGCTGTCGACGCCCGAGAGCGGGCTTGGCCCGTGCTCGCCGTGCTTGATACCAAACTTCGTTGCGATCACAACTTGGTTGCGTACAGGCGCTAGCGCCGAACCGAGTAACTCCTCATTGAGGAATGGGCCGTAGACTTCGGCAGTGTCAAAGAAAGTCACGCCACGATCGACTGCAGCGCGCAGCAACTGTGTCATCTCTGTCGAGTCGGGCGGCGAGCCATAAAAGAAGCTCATACCCATGCAGCCCAAGCCCATGGCAGAGACTTCGAGTTCTCCAAGTTTGCGCTTTTGCATTTACGATTCTCCTTTGTGTGTCGCGCGAGGGCGATAGGACGGACAAGCAGCGATTCGCGGTCCGATAAGGTTTCTTCTATTACCCTGGCTCTCCTCCGTCATCGGCAAACGCTCCCCCCGAACCCCGCCGAGTGATAGATCCCTCCTCCCAGGCGCGAGAGGCCGCGCACGGCCTCAGGGCTCGCCAGACGGCAACAGTTGACGTTAGCGAGCGTTCTTCGGCGCTCTGCCTTGGTTGCGTAGGAACTCGATCATCCAGCCCGGGTATTCGGCGGGCAGTGCGCTCACCTTGTCGAGCTCGGCGAGCTCGGCGGGGTCGAGCACGAAGTCGCTCGCCTTCAGGTTGTCCCTGAGCTGCTCCTCGTTCTTCGCGCCGACAATGATCGCAGAGACGTGGGGCTTTGCGAGCAGCCACGCAAGCGCGACGCATGCGACGCTCGCGCCCTTGGCGTCGCCAATCTTCCGCATCGCGTCGATGCAGTCGAAGGCGCGGTCCTTGTTGACGGGCGGGAAGTCGAAGCTGGCTCGGCGCGAGCCGTCAGGGCCTTTGCCGTCACGACCATGCTTTCCGGACAGCAGGCCCCCGGAGAGCGGGCTCCATACCATGAGCCCCATCTGCGCGTCGTTCAGTAGAGGCACGAGTTCGCGTTCGAGATCGCGGGTGGCGATCGTGTAGTGGGCTTGCAATGACTCGAAGCGAGCCCAACCATGGCGCGCCGCGATGCCGTTGGCCTTGGCGAGCTGCCATGCCGCGAGATTCGAGCAGCCGACGTAACGCACCTTGCCAGAACGGACAACGTCGTCGAGGGCGCGCAGCGTCTCGTCGAAGGGGGTCACCGGGTCGAAGCCGTGAATCTGGTAGAGATCGACCCAGTCGGTCCCGAGGCGCTTCAGGCTGCCCTCGATGGCGCTCATGATGTGAGCGCGGGAGAGGCCCTGCTGGTTCGGACCCGTGCCGACCTTGCCGCGCACCTTCGTGGCGAGCACGACGTCTTTGCGGCGCGCGCCGAGGGCCTTGCCGAGGATCTTCTCGGACTCGCCCTCGGAGTAGACGTCAGCGGTGTCGAAGAAATTGATGCCGCTCTCGAGCGAGATTGACACGAGCTCGTCGGCCTCGGCCTGGGCCGTCTGACCAATGGGCTCGTAGAAGCCCTTCCCGCCGAATGTCATCGCTCCGAAACAGAGTTCCGAGACGTAAAGGCCAGTGCGGCCGAACAGTCTATAACGCATGCGAAATTCTCCTGAACGCAGGCCACCGGACGCCCCGGTCGGCCTGCTCACGGCGCTCACGATACGACCGGCGTGAAAGGTTGCCAGAGGGAGATTTTATCCTGGGACTGCCACCACCAGACTGAAGGCGTAGCTGATGAGGGCTTCTTTAGCCCGCGGTCCTCGCGGACCTCTGGCCCGCGCTGCGCCAGGCCCACGGCGCCCGCGTCGTCGCCCTCACCTCGCGCGGCCACCTGCGCTCGGGCGTCGACCTTGACGACCCGTTCTTCGCGCACCGCGCCGACACGGCCGATCGGCTCTGGGCGGTGAGCGAGCGCTGGACCGGCGCGCCGTTCACCTTGTGATCGGCCCGAAGAGTCGCCTCGTGCGCTCCTCGCTCTCGCCAGCCTGCGGTGAGTAGAACGTGACACGAAGCACGCGCCCGTCGGGCTCCGCCTGCGTGAGCGTCACGTAATCGAAGCGCACGAGCCCCACGTCCGAATGGAGCAATTCCTTCGAGCCCTCGCCCACCTCGACCACGTCATGGTCGCCCCACCAGCGGGCGAACTCGGGGCTCACCCGCGACAGCGCGGCCGCCAGCTCGTCGAAGGCCGAGCGGTCGGCCGAGCGCGCCGCGTCGAGGCGAAAGCGCTGCACGCTGGCTCGCGCGTTCTGCTCCCAGGCGGGTATCATGCGGCGCCTGTCCGGGTCGGTGAACAGTCTCCAGAGCCCGTTGCGGAGCGCGGGCGTGAGCTTTGAGAAATCTCCGTAGAGCCTCACCGCGGCCGTGTTCCAGGCGAGGTAATCCCAGCGCATCGTGGCCACGAGCGCCGGGAACGGGTGCACGTCGAGCACCCGCTGCAGCGCCTCGCTCACGCCGGCCGGGGCGATCAGCGGGCTCGCCGCCGGCCGCCCCTGGGCGAGCGCAAACAGGTGCGCTCGCTCGGTCGGAGTCAGCCGCAGCGCCTGCGCCAGCCGCTCGAGGAACGGCTCGGACACATGGATGTCGCGCCCCTGCTCGAGCCACGTGTACCAGCTCACCCCCACGTCGGCGAGCTGCGCGACCTCCTCGCGCCGCAGCCCCGGCGTGCGCCGCCGCGCGCCCTCGGGCAGCCCCACATCGGACGGCCGCAGCCGCGCCCGGCGGGTCCGGAGAAAGTGCCCCAGCTCGGAGCGCGGAGACGACAGGGACGCGGCGGTCACGGGCCGCAGTCTAGTGGAGTGTCCGGCAAATCGTTGGACAGAGTCGCGGAGCCCGTACTGTTCCCGGCGCAGGAGTCCGGGCGCTGGGCCTTCGACGACTATGTCCAAGAACTTCGCGGACACTCCACTAGCGCGCCGCGCGCCTCACCTCCGCCGGTGACCCCGTGAATGAGCATAGGAAGGACAGGAGCCCGCTTGGGCGTAGCGGGCGGGAGCAGAGCGGGAGGTGAGGGACGCGGACGGGGAGCCCATGAGCCGCACGCCGGGCCGGCGCAGAAGCCTTTCATCTCCAGCAGACACACGCCTGCCCAGCCCAGCCGCCTTCCCAGGAGGGGCGCGGCAGGGGCCTGGCTCTCTTGGCTGGCTGTGGCGGCTCGAGCTTCAACACCCCGCGCTCTGGGGCGGCCCTCGCGCAGGGGCCAGGTGCGCACTCGCCGGGGGCTACCCCAGGTGCACCCCCTTGCCCTCGCAGTCCGGCACCGAGGTGCTCCCAATGTGCTCCACCGTCACCGCGGGCAGGAACCTGCGCACCTCGTCGCCCACGCGCCGGGCCACCTCCACCCCGCGCGCGTCATACGGCCGGCAGGCAAGCCCGTCACGCACGTAGGGGCCGATGCGAGTCACCGTCTCGAACATGAAGTCCTCACAGCACCACCCGATTCTTCCGGGTGTCGTCCTCGAGCCATACGTCCACATGGAACAAGGCGCTACCCGCGCGTCCAGCCGTCTCGGAGCCTGGACGCCCCCACGGCGGGCAAGCCAGACGCGCCTGGATTGTTCCGAGCAGTCCGCGTGCGCATCGCCCACCAGGACGGTCACCCCACGAGAAGCCCGGGAGACGTCATCGTGCGGAAGCCACCTGCTCCCGCGCGTAGTGCGTTGGCGGAAGTCCGACGTGGCGAGTGAAGGCAACGCTGAAGGTGCTCGCGGAGCTGTAGCCGACTTGCTCCGCGACCTCGGCGACGGTGACTTCCTTGCGCCGCAGGAGGTTCTTCGCCAAGGCCATGCGCCAGCCGAGCAGGTACTCCATCGGGGCGACGCCCACCGCGCGACTGAATCGCTCGAAGAACGTCGAGCGGGACAGCGCGGCCTCTTTCGCCAACTGCGCGACAGTCCACGCCTTGGTCGGACTCTCGTGCATCCGTCGTATCGCGACGGCAAGGCGCTCGTCGGCGAGTCCGCGCAGGAGGCCCGGCGACGCCGCGGTGCCCGCCGTGGAGCGCAGGGCTTCGATGAGAAGAACCTCGAGGAGGCGAGCGAGGATGACCTCGCGCGCGGGCCGCCGTTCGCGGGACTCCTCGCTCACGAGTTCCACGAGGGTGGAGAGCCTCCGCTCGCCGCGAACGTGCACGAGCTGCGGGAGGAGCGGGACGAGCAAGCTCGCGTCCGGGGAAGCGAAGACGCAGTAACCCACCAGCATTCGAACATCAGGCGGACCACTCGGATCGCCATGTCTGACTTCGCCATCGGGCAACACGACGTGCGCGGTGTCGCGTCTACCCGGCGGCGGTTCGAGGCTCGACGCCGTGAAGT
The DNA here is from genome assembly GCF_000335475.2 of Cystobacter fuscus DSM 2262. Classification (NCBI taxonomy): domain Bacteria; kingdom Pseudomonadati; phylum Myxococcota; class Myxococcia; order Myxococcales; family Archangiaceae; genus Cystobacter; species Cystobacter fuscus. The sequence continues at coordinate 75,717 of NZ_ANAH02000075.1, forward strand.
CGAACGCCGACGGGATCAACACGAAGTCCCCCTTCTCGAGGATCATCGGCGCCCGTCCATCGACGGCAAGGCGGAGCGCCCCCTCGAGGACGGCGCAGTAGAAAGGCCTCCCGGCTTCCGCGCGCCGAACGCGCCACCGGCCCGCACCGCGCACCAGCTTCGAGAACGGGGCGCCCGGCTGGAGCAGCGAGACCACTTCTGCGAGCGGATCGATCATGACCGGACTCCTACCAACGAGATGCGGACTTCCTGTTGTAGCACGTCCGGCCCTCGCCCCCTATCGTCTGGGACAGAAACCACCACCGATAGGAGGCACCATGAAAACGATCTTGATCACCGGATGCTCGTCTGGATTCGGCCTCGAAACCGCCCGCTACTTCCTCGAGCGCGGCTGGAAGGTCATCGCCACGATGCGCACGCCGCGTGAGGACGTGTTGTCCCGATCCGAGCATCTGCATGCGCTCGCGCTCGACGTCACCGACCCACAGAGCATTCACAGGACGGTGGAGGCCGCCGGACCGATAGACGTGCTGGTCAACAACGCGGGGGTCGGCCTGCGGAGTGTCTTCGAGGGCACCTCGATGGAAACGATCCGCTCCACCTTCGAAACGAACACGTTCGGTGCGATGGCCGTGACCCAGGCGTTCCTGCCTCAGTTCAGGCAACGGAAGGCGGGTGTCGTCGTGAACGTCTCGTCCAGCACGACGCTGAAGTCGCTCCCGATGCTTGCCGTGTACACCGCGAGCAAAGCGGCGCTCAACGCGTTCACCGAGTCGCTCGCGCTGGAGCTCCAGCCCTTCAATGTGCGGGTGAGCCTCGTGCTCCCGGGGCAGTCCCCGGAGACGCCCTTTGCTCAAAACGCACAGGCTCAGATGAGGAAGCAGGGCGTCGCCGTGCCCGAGGCGTACTCCGACTTCGCGCGGAGCGTCTTCGAGAGAACCAGGGGGCAGAACTCGGGGCCGTTCACCCGGTCGCTCGACGTGGCAGAGGTGATCTGGCGTGCGGTGAACGATCCGTCGTGCCCGATCCGCCAGCCCGCCGGCGCGGACGCCGTGGAGTTGGCCAGGTCGAACTGAGAGGCTCCCACGGAACTCCGCCAGCCCCGCTCCGGGAGTGCCCAGCGCGGGTTCGATTCCCGCTGCCCCCACGAGCTGGCCCCCCAGGGGGAGGCAGCAGGGGCGTGGGCGTCTTTGGCCGCGTGACTGCTCGAGGCTCAACACCACGCCTGCTGGGGTGGCCCCTGGCACATCACCCAATACGGTTACCCCAGCAGCCCTTCCTGGAAGGTGGCGCTCGGTCTGCCTTGAGCACGACGCCTAGGATCCAAGGCTACGTTTCTCATGGCTGATCCCGCCTTGGTCCCGTCGATTGCGTCTCTGAACGCGTGGGGGGGTCGGGGCGATAGTCCCCAGCAGGCGCGGGCACGGCTCCGGCGCTCCGGTCGAAGACCTCGGGGCGCCGGAGTTGAATCATACACGGCAACTTATCGATGACGGACCTGTTTGTTTCATGCGGTTTATGATGGGATCGATAGGGTGTCGCCGTTCATCCGGCGCTCCTCACGGGCGCCCCCGAGCGAACGGAGTTGCGTTTGGAATCGAAGACAGAAGCAACCGCCCAGGGGTCCTGGTGGCGGCGCGCCCTCGGAACTGGGCGAACCATGCGCCCCGGCCTCCTTGCACTCTCCATCCTGCTGACCTGCTCCGGCGCCTTCGCCAAGGAGTACGGCAATTACGATCCCAAGCGCATGCTTGTGACCGCGGAGACTTCCGCTGGCAAGAGACACAGCCTGGATGCGGTCTATCTCGACCAGATGCTGAATGATCTGGCAAGCCACGCGAAGAACTACCCGGCCCGCTTCGATACGCCCCAGGATCGGCAACGGGCGGTGCAGGACGTCAAAGTGCTCTCCGGCATGCTCGACATTCTGATCAATGGCCCCAATCCGAACCCCGAGCTGCTGCTGCGCGCCGGCTTCCTCAACAGCATGGGTCATAACCTCGACATCGCCGGCTCCGCTGACAAGGCGAACGCCATTTTCCAGAGGCTGCTCACGGCCAAGCCCTCGCACCCGCGGGGCAACTACATGTACGGCACCTTCTTGGCCGGCACAGGCAAGCCGAAGGAAGCGCTGCCCTATCTTGACAAGGCGCTCAAGGCTGGCGTGGCTGAAGCGGCCTACGCTAGCGGCATGAGCTACCTGGCGCTGGGGGACAAGGCCAAGGCGCTGGACAGTCTCGCGGACTACAAGCGCCACAACCCCAGCGACGGCAACGTGGACAAGCTCATGGACGCGATCCGCAGCGGAAAGCTTGAACTCAAGCAGAGCTCCAACTGAGGCGGTGGCGTCGGAGCTCACACAGAGCCAACAGGTCACGTCTCCTAGCAGGCTCTCGCTTTCTCATGTTCCAAAACCAGTTCATGGAATGCGTGGCTCCTTCCGGCCCCCGCTCCACACGTTCGAAATCATTTTCAATCCGTTCAAAACATGTTAGTTTTCTCTTGCTCGTATTCCGAATCTGGCTGGAGTCTTCCGTTCGGACGAGCCTCTGCCTCTATTCCGCTGTTGGACCTAACTGAACACGCTCCCTGGAGCACTCGCAGGAGAAGGACTGTCATGCCATTGATGCCGAACCGTTGGACCCTCACGACCGCTGCCCTGGTGACCGCCTTTGCCCTGAGCGGTTGCGGAGGGGTTGTCGAGTCTCCCACTGGCGGGGAGCAGCTGCCCGCGGAGGAGTTGGCCACGGAGAGTGGCGCGCTCACGCCCGCTGGCACGGCTGGCGGCTGGTTCGCCTACCAGTTCAAGATTGGCGCCGGCAGCGAGACCGCCTGCACGGGGGCGCGCTACGTGCGTTACGTGTCCAAGTACAGCAAGTGGGTGGGTGCGGTCCTGTGTGGCAGCAACACCCGCTACAAGCTGTACATGAGCGACAGCCAGACGGGCACCTACTACCAGTTGGCGGACTACTCCGGCCACGGTCAGGACCACTGTGAGCTGGTCAATACGCAGTTCACCCTGCCCAACGACGACGACATCACCAGTGGTGGTTGCACCAGCTGTGCCCTCGGCAACCTGATCGACCCCATCGGCGTTCCGGTCTATTCGCGCGGCTATTTCGGTGAGGCCTTCAACCTCGTCACCGCCAAGGACTGGGGCGATCTGTCCACCGACGCGTACGAGTGCGGTGTGCCGGTGACCGAGTGGCGCACCTATACCTTCAAGACCCATGGCTCCGTGCGCTACTGCTCGGGGGCCCGCTACGTGCGCTATGTGCCCAAGTACAACAAGTGGGTGGGCGCCGAGCTGTGCGAGTCCACTCGCTACAAGCTGTACATGAGCAGCAGCGAGACGGGCACCTACTACGAGATCGCCGACTACGCCGGGCACGGTCAGGACCACTGCGAGCTGATCAATTCGAAGTTCACCCTGCCCAACGAGGACGACATCACCAGTGGTGGCTGCACCAGCTGTGCCCTCGGCAACCTGATCGACCCCATCGGCGTTCCGGTCTATTCGCGCGGCTATTTCGGTGAGGCCTTCAACCTCGTCACCGCCAAGGACTGGGGCGATCTGTCTACCGACTCGTACCGCTGCGGCGTCACCATCCAGTAGCCCGAGTCCGCCCCCGGCCCGCCGCACACCGTGCCGCCGGGCCTGGGGCAAGCCCACCACTCCTCGGCGGAGCGTCAGCCAACTCGGATGGGCGAGCAGGGACGAGCGAACCCGGTTGCCGAGCGCCAGGGGCCCCGCGCTCCTCACTGCCCGAGCGACGAGGGCGGGGGTTTGGCGGCGCTGAAGGCGGGCGAGTAGCACTTGCCCTGGTGCTCGTAGAGCACGTCCGGGCACGGGGCCTTCAACTCGTGAGGCATCCAGCAGGCACCGACCAACTCGACCTCGGCGTAGCGATGGCAGGGAGGGCGCTTCTGTCCCTTGAAGGGCTCGCGCGGCAGCGGACGGGCGAGTACGGATTGCCCCGCGTCCGCGGCGTCCACAAGCACGCCATGGGCGGGCATGTCCGGATTTTCGCCCGCCGCGGGATCCTCGTGGCTCCCAGAAGCGGGCGGGGCGCTCGGGGGTTGGGACTCCGAGGGCAGGCGCACCAGCGCGAAGAGAAGGGCGCACACCATGGCGGCGCTCGCCATGCCCCACCCCAGGCTCCACCGGAGGCGGGGCTCGTGGGTGTCGGACACGGCGCGGGCCATGCGCCGCACTTCCTCGAGCACACTCTCCAACGTGAGCAGCAGCGACTCCGCCGACTGCCTGTCCAGGGCCCTGGCCCAGTCGGTGTGCTCCACTTCCATGGCGGAGTAGCCCCGCGAGGCCCAGGAGCCGAAGAGTACCCGCCAGTCCTTGCGCGCTGCCGCGTCCTCCTTGGCGGCGTGCTTGCGCACCAGGGCCGTGGCCCCGCTCGTCTCGTGCGTGGCCAGGTAGAGCTCCTCCTGGCAGTCATGGGACTGCTGCACCTGCTCCTGAATCACGTACGGCCCCAACCGCTCCGGTTCCTCCCCGCTCGCTTCGGACTTCTTCTCCTCGTCCATGCGTACCCCTCCGCCCTGACCTTCCCGCCTGCTGGTGGCCAGGAGCCACGGTGTTCGCATGGACCGCGCCTGACTTCCAGGAGGTACTCGGTTCGTCAGGTGGGGGCCTACTCCTGGGGAAGGTGTCCGGCGAAGTCTCCGAGAAGGCGTCTCCACACCCTTCCTGGACATCCTTCCTCAGCCTACGAATCGTCTGACACCCTTCCTGCGCGGAGAGGGACAGCAGGCAGAGGACGGCAAGGGATGACAGGGACTGGCGGTGCACGGAGACTCCTGGGCAGGGCGGGCGGTATGCTCACCCAGGAGTCAGGAAGGGGCGCCTCAGACGCGGGGCCGCCACCACCAGCCATCAACGGCTGTCGCGGGCTGTGGCGCTGCGGGCGTCGGTGAGGCGCTCGACTGCGCGGGCGAGCCGGCCGAGTTCTGCGGCCATGCCATCGAAGCGTGCCTCGACAAGCGCCTCGAGGCGTGCCAACTGGGTGGCCTCGGTGACCTGGACGGAGGACACGCGCGCCAGTTCGGCTTCGGTAGCGGTGGCGCGGCGCTCAAGGTTGCGTAGGTCCGCGCCCAGCGTGCCCCACTGCACGGCGAGGCCGAGCAAGGAGACGACGATGGTCACGGCCATGGTGAGCCACGGCGAGGGTCGGGACTCGGTGAGGAAAGGGGCGGGGGTGACGCTCATACTCGCCGAGAAGGGGTGGGCCAAACATCGCATGGCCACCAACTCCGGCCAGAATCGCCTCGAAGCCTGTCAAGTGCAAACAAGGCGGTGGTGTAATACCAAACCAACACTCAGGAAGAGTCGGTCGCCGTCTTGGTTATAACCTGTGCATACTGCGCCGCGCGCTCCTTGTTCTGTTGCCACATCTCGAAAAAATAGACGATACTCTCCGAAAGATTCTTGGCAACAGCCGCGGACTCCTTGTCCGACAATTTATGCAACCCCTCGCTGAACGCCCCATACATCACATCCAGCGGATTGTGATTTCCTGGCTTGAGGTGCGAAGGAGTGTGCTGCGCTGCAATCTTCAGGCGATCGGTTGCAAAAAGGTTCTTTTTGGCATTCGCAAGCTGTTCAACGGCCGCAGCATCGCCTGCGGCAACTGCACTTTCATATACCATATCAATAATACGGTCTATGTGGTCCTCAATGATGCGGCGAAAATAGGCAACCGCCCCAATTCCTCGGCCAGCCCGCAATGAGGAGGCACCCTTGATGAACAGACTCCGCCCTTCCTTCCCGAAAGCCCGACCCAGTAGTGGCGGGATCTGAATCTCCCATGGGGGGTATTGGCCAACCTTTTCAATAGTGTAGGACGAGACGCTGTATTCCTTCCTCACGACAGCGCCATCAAGCATTTTCGTCGCCACCAACTTTGACTCGACCGCTGCTACGGACAACATGAAAGTCACCCAGTTGCTGTCACAACTCATGCACTTGTAGCCATGCATGTCCAGACGGCTGGACCTCGGCGTGACCTGGAATGCCCATGTGGTCTGCCCCGCTTCTGCACACGTCGTACAGTCCATGTGGATGCGCCGAGGAAGAACCCGGAACATCTCATGGTCGGCTATGGGTCGTGGCGGTTTTAGCTCAACTCGCTGATACAGGCCGCCATTGAGAAGTAAATCTGCCACCTCCCTTGTAGCTGACGCAAACCAAGCTGTCGTCTCGGCGTCCTCTTTGGCGGGGTTCGGATCCTTCGGTGTCACCACGTATCTCCACGGCAATTCGTGTCAAAAAGCGGGCACGTCGACCCCGCGCATCCAAGTGTCGCGTATCGGCAATGTCCGTCAAAGAAGAGGATCAGGCACTGCCGAAGCGGCATGCAGGTGGGTGTGGCGCACATGCACACCCCCACCCCCAAAAACCGCGCGCCGGGCCAAAACTACGATTGCTTGGCGCGGTGCAATCTCGTGCTCGCGGCTACCCCACGCTCCCCCACCAGCACCTGGAGCCGAAACTGTCGGACGACCCCCCGAAAAATCGGGTTCTGGGTGCTTACCTCGGCCGCTAAAGGCCCGAAACCACTAACGGCGCCGTTGGGCGAGGGAGTCTAAAATAGGCAAAACCGGTGCATTTCTGGCGCGTTTCGCACCCCTTTTCGGACGTGTCACGCCCTCACCAGTACCTGGAGCGCCCATGTCCGAGTCGTCACCGCCCCCTTCCCTCCCCGCCCGCTACACGCCCCGCCCGAGTTGGTGCATGCGGCCGAGTCTCTGCTCCAGTCCGCGTCGCCGCATGAGCTCCGGCGCGCGGAACAGGCCTACCGCGCTTATGGCTGCCCCACCGCGGGACGCTCGGCCATCACCGGCGTCGAGCTGCCCGGCTTCGAGAGTTGCCCTCCGCTCGTGCGCGCCGGTTGGCTCTCCGTGGTCCGGACCTTCACCCAGTGGGGCGCGCCCCTCCTTCGCCCGGACAGCGACGAGCACGCCGAGGACGAGGGCCAGGTGGACCCCTTCCTCATGGGCCTGGGTGGCATCGCCGCCGCGACGAAGGACCTGGCCGAGGCGTCGAGGATGGCGGTGACCTCGCCGCACAACGCGGTCCTCGGCGAGCTGATCAGCACCATCACCGGCGCGCTGCACGCGCGGGTGAAGGAGCTCGCGCTGCCGGCCTCCTCCTGACGGAGAGGGAGACGGGACGCCGCTTCTGCCCTGCATGACCACGATCGCGAGCGCCCCTGCCTCTGAGCATGGAAGGATAGGGGCGCTATTGGGGTAGTAGGCGGGAGCAGAGCGGGAGGTGAGGGACGCGGACGAGGAGCCCATAAGCCGCACGCGGGGCCGACGCACAAGCCCTTTATCTCCAGCAGACACATGCCTGCCCAGCCCAGGCCACCCTCCCATGAGGTGCGCGGTAGGGGACTGGCTCTCTTGGCTGGGGCGGCTTGAGCCTCAACACCACGAGCCCTTGGCGGGGCCCTCGCGCCGGGGCCAGCCCCGCACCTGCCGTGGCCAGGCCCAGGTGCTCCAGAATCGCTCGCACTCCACCCCCTCCCTTCACGTACGCCAGCACCCGCCGCCTGCCTCCACACCTCACGCAGACGAACATGTCGAAGTCGAACGTCCTCTTGAGCAACTCTGCCCAGTCCACTCGCGTCTTCTCCTTCATCGGCTCCTTGCTGGCCGCTCCCTCAAGCCTCGCGCTTGCCTTCTCCGCACCTGATTGAGGGAGCTGGCTGCACGAGAGAAGCTTGCCTGCCCGCAGCGGGTGAAGCACATGAAGTGCGGGAGAGCCACAAAAACGGATCAGGCCCACTGCCGCCGCCACGTCCGACGTTGCACCCGAGAGCGGGATGAAAACTTGCGGCGCAACTTCACTTGGTAATAATCTCGCCAGCCAGAAGCTAAAAGCTTCGTCATCAACAAGAAACATGTCGCCGGCGCAACTGCGCCGACACACCGGCAGGCAGGAGTAAGAACAAGTCAACCCGAGCAACCTACGTGTACCACATGGGCTAGCACTCAAAACACCAATCCCAATTTGAGCGCTCGGACGCCTGCCCGGGAAGCTATGCATCCAGCATAGAAAACTGAAGGAGAAAGAATGAAGACTGCAGCATTGATCCTTGGTGCATCGCTCTTCTTCGTGAGCAACTCTGCGCATGCTGCCGGGTGGAGCAGCGAAGTAAAGATAAAGGCCATTGAAACCAATGATACTGGCATTGGCATGCGCATTTTTCTCACTTTTACCACCCCCCCATCCACTGGTGGACCCTGCCTGAACATGAGCCAATACAGACTGGGTGGAAGCGCGGACAATATCAAGCAAATGTCGACGTTTGCTGTTTCGGCACTCTTGGCATCGCGACCAGTCAAAGTGCTATTGAGCGACGCTTGTGATGGCGGCACATATCCTATCATTGTCGGGCTTGAACTCCGGTAATTGAAGGTCACTGTGGGGTGGCTCGCCTCCGCCACAATTGAGGGGTGCTATGCGAAATTTATCCCTGACGCTGGCTTCTTTGTTTGTCGGGTCAGCGTTCACGAGTTGCGCTGACTTTGAGGCGGGAGAGACAATACCTGAGAACAGGTCGTCCGCATTTCCAATCGCAGGAGGAACAACAGCAGATCCACATCAGTGGCCATGGATTGTATCCCTCAGAAACAGCAACAATTCGCACATATGCGGAGGCTCCTTGATCACCCCAGACTGGGTGCTTACTGCAGCACATTGCCCCCAGCCTGCAACGGTCAGGGTCGGCCCGATTGCATCAGCGGCTGTCTCGCGGAATATTTCAAGGCGAGTCGTGCATCCAGGTTACAACGCGAGCACGGGTGAGAATGATGTTGCGCTCATTCAACTCTCACAGGCAGTTTCTGGCGTTGAGACAGTCTCTTTGAACTTGGACCCCGGATTTCCTTACGGCATCCCTCTTGCTGAATCGACAAGTGCCGCTCTGGTAAATACCAACGTTGCCGGATGGGGTGCCACGGTCGAGGATGGTGGCAGCACGGCAACACTGCTCGCTGCGGCAATGCCGGCCGTTGCAAATTCCAGTTGCGCGGACGCCTACAGCCCATACCCAAGCATTGGAGTGGTTTTCCCCTCTAATCTTTGCGCGGGGTATCAGGGTGGTGGCGTGGACACTTGCCAGGGGGACAGCGGTGGACCTCTTACGTTTCTTTTTGGGCCCCCTCAACTCGCTGGTGTTACGAGTTGGGGGCTCGGGTGCGCTCGCCCTGGACTACCGGGAGTTTATGCGCGCGTCAGCAGCTACATCGAGTGGATCACCCAACATGTAACCAACGCCAGGACGTTCAGCTCTACAGCAGTCATTGTGACTGTAACGTCAAATTGACTTTCCCGACGCTGGACCTTGCCTCACAGCGGGAACACTACGTTCCCGAGGATGGCTGTGCGCAGCCCTTGCGCTTCCCACAGTTTTAAGGTGAGCATAGGAAGGACAGGAGCCCTCTTGGGCGTAGCGGGCGGGAGCAGAGCGGGAGGTGAGGGACGCGGACGGGGAGCCCATGAGCCGCACGCCGGGCCGGCGCAGAAGCTTTTCATCTCCAGCAGACACACCCCAGCCCAGCCCAGCCGCCTTCCCAGGAGGGGCGCGGCAGGGGCCTGGCTCTCTTGGCTGGCTGTGGCGGCTTGCGCTTCAACACCACGCGCTCTGGGGCGGCCCTCGCGCAGGGGCCACGTGCGCACTCGCCGGGGGCTACCCAGGTGCTCCACAATCGCTCTCACCCCTGCTGCTCCCTTCACCTCCGCCAACACCCGCCGCTTGCCTCCACTCCTCTCTCTGGCGAACACTTCCACCGCGAATGTCCTGCGCAGTCGTTCTGCCCAGTCCACTCGCGGCGTCCTCTCCCTCCTCGGTTCCTTCCTGGTCTCTGCCTCAAGCGCCACTCTCGCCTTCTCTCCTGCTTGGGGGACCAGAAATGGCCGCAGTTGCGCACCTGGAGCGAAGACGCCGTGAAATCTCGTGAGGTTTGTCCGAGGCGGAGGCACCAGGGACGCCACACGCCGTCACAGTTCCAGCCCTGTGAAGAGCAGGTGCGTCGTGCCGGCTGTCGGTGGGCGGCGGCGCGGCCCGCCAGGTCGCCCTGAGCCCGACGGGCAGCTGGGACGCCTGGGGCCTCAGCGCCACGGCGACGCCGCCGCGGGCGGGCGCCGGCACCGTCGCGGTGACCTTCGGGGCCGCCGACAGCGGCAACGTGAACATCGACAGCCTCACGGTGCGCCCGCACCCGGTCGGCTGACCGGCGCGGGCCCCCTGCCCGACAGGCTCCTCCGCTGCCTGACAACGTTGCCAACCGCAGGCCGGGGTGCTCTGCTCGGGGCCTGCACAGCCCCTGCACCCGCGCCCGCAAGGGCAGCGGTGTAGGCCCGCACCACCCACGACTCCCGCGACCTTGACCCACGACGGCTCAGGAGGCCGACCGATGCGCTTCGAACCGCCACGCCCCACGGCACCGCGACGCTCCCGAGCCGGCGCCCGCAGGCTTCTCGTCGCCGTGGGCGTCGCGGCCCTCGTCGCCCCCCTCGCCGCATGCCGGCCCGCGGACGCGGCTGACGCCGCGGACCCGACCGACCCGACCGGCCCGACCGACCCGACCGGCCCGACCGGCCCGACCGACTCGGCGTGGACCCTGAGCACCACGGACCCGACCCGCGACTACTCCCCCACGTTCGTCGGCAACGGCTACCTCGCGGCGCGCGTACCGGCCGAGGGTGCCGGCTGGTCCAGCGCGCCGGTCCCCACCCAGGCGCAGGTGGCCGGGTTCTACGCCCACCCGCGGGGCGACGTCGAGATCCGGGCCAGCCTGCCCATGTGGACCTCGCTCGGCTTCTCCGACGGCAGCGGCAGCTACGGCGGCGGCCCGGACGCGGCCCTGTGCCGCTACGGCCTGGTCTGCGAGGCCGAGAGCGGGGAGCTCGCGGGCGGCGCGACCCGCGCGACCGACCACTCCGGCGCCTCGGGCGGCGCGTTCGTCGCCGGCTACGGCGACCAGGGCCACCCGGTCATCGGCGCGCGCATGACGCTGCGGGTCACCGACGTGCCGACGACCGGAACCTCGACCCTGTGGGTGCGCTACGCCAACAGCGACGGCGGGGGCGGGGTGCGTACGCGCAGCCTCAGCGTGTGGGTGGGCGGCACGAAGCAGGGCACGGTGGCGCTGCCGCCGACCGACGGCTGGGACAGCTGGTCCACCGCGACCGTGCAGGTCCCGCTGAGCGCGGGGACCGACACTGTCGCGCTGTCCTGCGAGGCCGGCGACGGGTGCATGGTCAACGTCGACTCCCTCGCCCTCACCACCGACGGCACACCTGCTCCTGCCCCTGGCAGCGGCACGACCAGCAACTACCGGCAGACCCTGGACCTGTGGCGCGGCGTCCTCACGACCTCGCTGACCTGGACCTCCCCCGCCGGCCGCGCCACCGACCTGCGCTACGACGTCGTCGCCGACCGGGCGCGGGCGCACGTGGGAGCCGTGCGCCTCACCGTGCGGCCGCACTGGAGCGGGACCGCGAGCGTCACCGACGCCTTCGACGGGCGGGCGGTCCACGCGGCGGCGGTCTCCGGGACGGGGCTCGACCCCGCCCGCGGCCAGCTGCGGGAGACCGTGACGGCCGAGGGCACCGGAGCGGTGGCAGGCCTCGTGTCCACCCTCCGCGTCGGGGATGCGGTCACCCCGACCGCGCTCGTCGACGGGCTCGCGAGCTCGAGCGCCGCGCAGTGGGCCCGCTTCGAGGTGCGCGACGGGAGCACGTACACCGTCACGAAGTACGTGGGGATCGCGACCAGCGTCGACACCGACCGCGTCGACGGGCTGGCGCCCGTGGCGGCCGCGGCCCAGGCGTCCGGCGACGCCGCCACCGCCGGCTGGGACTCGCTGCTGCGCGGCCACGAGGCGGCGTGGGCCGACCTCTGGGCCTCCGACATCCGCGTCCCCGGCGACGACGCCCTGACGCTGCAGGCCCGCGCCAGCATGTTCTACCTGCTCGAGAGCGTCCGGTCCGGCGTCGACTGGAGCACCTCGCCGGGAGGCCTGTCCTCCGACGGCTACTCCGGCCACGTGTTCTGGGACATGGAGACCTGGATGTACCCCGCGCTGCTCGCCCAACACCCGGACATCGCGGAGGGTGCCACCGCGTACCGGCAGCGGCTGCTGCCGGGGGCCGAGGCGTACGCGGCGGCAGGCGGCTGGCAGGGCGCGCGCTTCCCGTGGGAGAGCGCCTCGACCGGTGACGAGCAGACGCCGACGTGGGCCGACACCGGCAAGTACGAGATCCACGTGACGGCCGACGTCGCCCTGGCCCAGTGGCAGTACTACCAGGCGACCGGCGACGAGCAGTGGCTCGCCGACAAGGCCTGGCCGGTCCTCGAGGCCGCTGCGGACTTCTGGGCCAGCCGCGCCACCCGCGCCGACGACGGCAGCTACCACATCGACGACGTGATCGCGCCGGACGAGTACGCGGTGCGCGTCGACGACAACGTCTACACCAACGTCGCGGCCGCCTCCACGCTGCGCATCGCGACCGCCGCCGCGAAGACCCTGGGCCGGACGCCCGACGCGCGCTGGTCCACCGTCGCCGACGGCATCGTCGTGCCCTTCGACTCCGCGCTCGGCATCCACCCGGAGTACGACGGCTACCGCGGGCAGACCATCAAGCAGGCCGACGTGGTCATGCTGCAGTACCCCTGGGGCTACCCGATGCCGAAGTCGGTCGCGCAGGCCAACCTCGACTACTACGTGGGGCGCACCGACATCGGCGGTCCGTCGATGACGGACGCGATCCACGCGATCGACACCGCCGAGCTGGGGACGCCGGGCTGCGCCTCGTACACGTTCCTCAAGCGCAGCGTGGACCCGTTCATGCGGGCACCGTTCGACCAGTTCAGCGAGACCCGCGGCGGGGGCGCCTTCACCTTCACCACGGGCGCGGGCGGGTTCCTGCAGGAGTTCCTGTACGGGTTCCCCGGCCTGCGCTGGGATGCCGACGCCCTGCGGCTGGACCCGATGCTGCCGCCGCAGCTGCCGGGGCTCGAGCTGACCGGGCTCGCCTGGCAGGGACGCCGGTTCGACGTGAGCGTCGGGCCGAGGACGACCACCGTCACGCTGGTATCGGGGGCTCCGCTGCCCGTCTCCGTCGCCGGTGCCGCGGCGCGCACCGTCCAGACGGGCGGCTCGCTGACGGTCCCGACCCGCCGGCCGGACCTCGAGCCCACCTTCGACACCGCCCGCTGCGCCGCGGTGTCCGCGAGCTCCGCCGACGCCAGCTTCCCCGCGGTGGCAGCGGTCGACGGCAGCGTGACCACGCAGTGGCGACCGACGACCGCCGGGGCGTCGTTGACCGTCGACCTCGGCAGCGCGAGGACGGTCCGCCGGGTGCGCGTGGTCTCGGCCACGGGGCGCACCACCGCGTACAACCTCGCTGTCTCCGCCGACGGCAGCACGTGGACGCCCCTGGGCACGGTGGGCACCGCCGACGACGCCACCAGCAGCGTCGTCACGGCACCCACGACCGCGCGCTACGTCCGCTACACGGCGGCGTCCGGCGTCACGCCCAAGGTCGCGAGCCTCGAGGTCAACGACACCTCGGTGCCCGACGCACCGACCGGTGTGACCGGCGTCCCCGGTGACGGGCAGGCGACGGTCTCGTGGACCGCACCGCAGTGGGACGGCGCCGAGCCGGTCGACCACTCCACCGTCACCGCGTACGTCGGCGGCTCGGCGGCGGCGTCGGTGACCACGAGGGACGCGTCGACGTCGGCGGTGGTGCCCGGGCTGGTGAACGGCGTCGCCTACACGTTCGTCGTCACCGCCCACAACCGCCTCGGCGACGGGGCTGCCTCGGTCGCCTCGGCACCCGTGCAGCCCCGGGTGGCGCTGGCACGCATCGACGCCGCCGTCGACCGGCTGGCCGCCTCCGGGCATGTGGCCGCGGGCACCGCCCGGAGCCTGCACGAGCTGCTCGCCGCGGCGAGGACCGCCGACGCAGCAGGCGATGCCGCGACGACGCTGCAGCGCCTGCGGGCCGTGCGGACCGCGGTCGACACCGCGCCGGAGAGCGAGCTCGACGGGACCGCCCAGGCGCAGCTGGAGGACCTGCTCTTCCAGTGGCTGCACTCGCCGGCCGGGCTGGACGCGGTCGTGCACGAGCTCGCCGCCCTGACCCGCAGCGGGGAGGTGGCCTCGGCCACGGCCCGCGACCTGCAGGCGCAGCTGGCCTCGGCCACGGCAGCCCAGCAGGCAGGGGACTCCGCGCAGGTCCGCGCGGCGCTCTGGTCCGTGCGCGGCGTGCTGGCGGCGGCGAAGCCGAGCAATGTCAGCACGCACGCCCGCTCGGTCCTGCTCGCGCTGGTCGAGCCGCTGCTGGACCGGACCCTGGAGGCCGAGGACGCCGTGCTCGGCGGCGGGGCGTGCACGGCCACCGACCACGGGGGCTACACCGGCAGTTCCTTCGCCGCGTGCTTCGACCGGAAGGGCGCCGCCGTCGGGTTCCAGGTCGAGGCCGCCCAGGCGGGCACGTACGAGCTCTCCCTGCGCTACGCCAACGGGACGGGGTCGGACAAGGCACTGACCCTCACCGTGGGCGCAGCGCCGGCACAGCAGGTCACGCTGCCGTCCACCGGCGGCTGGGACACCTGGGGCCTGCAGACGGTGCGGGTGGCGCTGCCCGCGGGAGTGACCACGGTGTCGTACGCGTACGGGCCCGAGGACAGCGGCAACGTCAACATCGACAGCCTCACCGTGCAGCCGCGCTCGGCGTCCTGAGCAGGACGGGCGGGCCGCGGGGGTGGTGGTCGTGCCCATGGGCGGGGCGATGGGCATCCGATCCTTCCTCGACCTGCTCGGGCCCTCCGGCGCCGGCCTGCGGCTCTCGGGGCTCTGCGACCAGGCCGAGGCAGGGGACTACTGCCGCGGCATCGAGCGCGCCGGCCTCGGCCCGTGCCCGGACCGGCGGGCGCTCGAGGCGCTCGGCTTCGGCGTGTGCGAGAGCGACCTCGAGGACGAGCTCATCCGCGCCCTCGGTCCGGCCGCGGTCCTCGACGTCGTCGCGGCAGCCGGGGAAGCGGCGTCGCCGCGCAGGCTGCAGGCCCAGCCGGCGCAGCGCGGGCGCCCGCTCCCCCAGCAGCTGCACCGGTTCTTCGGCAGCCAGGGCGGGCGCAAGGAGCGCTACGCGACGCTGCTCGTCGAGGCCCTCGCCCCGTCGGCACTGCCGGCACCGCTGCTGCACGCACTCGCCGGAGCATAGGAAGGACAGGAGCCCTCTTGGGCGTAGCGGGCGGGAGCAGAGCGGGAGATGAGGGACGCGGACGGGGAGCCCATGAGCCGCACGCCGGGCCGGCGCAGAAGCTTTTCATCTCCAGCAGACACACGCCAGCCCAGCCCAGCCCCCTTCCCAGGAGGGGCGCGGCAGGGGCCTGGCTCTCTTTGCTGGCTGTGGCGGCTCGAGCTTCAACACCCCGCGCTCTGGGGCCGCCCTCGCGCAGGGGCCAGGTGCGCACTCGCCGGGGGCTACCCCAGGTGCTCCACCATCGCTCTCTCCCCTGCTGCTCCCTTCACCTCCGCCAACACCCGCCGCCTGCCTCCACTCCTCTCTCTGGCGAACACTTCCACCGCGAATCTCCTGCGCAGTCGTTCTGCCCAGTCCACTCGCGCCGTCCTCTCCCTCCTCGCTTCCTTCCTGGTCTCTGCCTCAAGCGCCAC
>NZ_ANAH02000076.1 GCF_000335475.2 Cystobacter fuscus DSM 2262
CCTCGGCGAAGCGCCCCTCCCCCACTGCCAGCT
The DNA here is from genome assembly GCF_000335475.2 of Cystobacter fuscus DSM 2262. Classification (NCBI taxonomy): domain Bacteria; kingdom Pseudomonadati; phylum Myxococcota; class Myxococcia; order Myxococcales; family Archangiaceae; genus Cystobacter; species Cystobacter fuscus. The sequence continues at coordinate 34 of NZ_ANAH02000076.1, forward strand.
CCTCGCTTCCCCGTTTGCTCCAGCGCTTCGTCCAGTTGAACCACCGGAACAGCCGCCGCGCCGGCCCCAGCAACTGCGGCAGACACGTCAGGCCCGGCCATTCGGCGCTCCGCTCCACCAGCCCCTCCTTCACCCCGTGGGCCAGCACGTAACGCAGCCGGCCCACCAGTGCCGTGTCGTCCAGCACCGGCTCCGCCGAGTAGCGCCTCTCCCAGAAGCCGCCACTCCAGTCCACCAACTTCCCCACCTTCTTGGAGAGGTTGGCTCTCAGGTACTGCATGAAGGAGGCGAGCGCGGCACCGCGTGCCCACACCAGCAAGTGGAAGTGGTTGGAAGCGAAGGTGAAGGCGTGCAGCCGGACGGTGCCCGCGCTCTGCTGGACGGCTCGCGCCAGCACCCCTCCCACCACCTCGTTCACCTCCGCGCCAGGACGCAGCAACAGCCGGCCCTGGAAACACCTGGACGTGACGAAATAGAGCCCCTCCTCCTGGAACATCCTCAACGGCCAGCCCATCCCCAACCCCCACGTGCACTCCGCCGGGCCGGATGCACCCCGTGGGCCAACTCCAAGTCCTCCACTCTCGCGCGACTCCCTCGTTCCAAGTCCTTTGACACCGTCTCGACAACGTCTCGGGCTTCAATTCGGAGAAGCCGGGGAGCGGAAGATTCGGAGCGTGGACGTGCACGTGCGCTTTGGAGGACCGCTGCCCGAAGGGCGAGACGTACTCGCATCGTTCGAGCCGTGATTCAGCCCGCTGTGTGCTTAGACTGGCCGCATGGGACTCTTGACCTTCAGCATCAACGTCACCCTGGACGGCTGCGTCGACCACCAGGAGGGAATCGCCGACGACGAGACACACGCCTTCTTCACCCGCCTCATGGACGAGGGCGGGGCGATGCTGTGGGGCCGCGTCACCTACGAGATGATGGAGAGCTATTGGCCGGCGGTCGCCCGGGGCGATGAGTCGGCGCCGCCAGCGATGCGCGAGTGGGCGCTCAAGCTGGAGGACAAGCCAAAGTACGTGGTGTCGTCGACGCGAAAGGACTTCCCGTGGACCAATAGCCACCACATCGCCGGCGACTTACGCACGGCTGTGCAGAAGCTCAAGGATGCAACCCCGTCCGGCGTGCTCCTCGGTAGCGGCAAGCTCGCGACCGAGCTGGACCGACTGGATCTGATCGACGAGTACAAGTTCCTCGTCCACCCCAGGATCGCCGGCCACGGCCCGACCCTGTACCAGAACGGGCTGCCCAGCACACGACGGCTCGAGCTGGTCTCGGCGAAGCCGCTCCGCTGCGGCGCGGTCGCCATGCACTACCGGCGCGCGCTGACCCCAGCACAAGCTTGAGCACGTGGTCCGGGTTCTTTCCCCGACACTCGCCCTGACGGAGCTTCTGTGAGCCGTCACTCCGCCCCGGTCGAGGACGAGTGGGTCGTCTTTCTCGGTCCATCGCTCGCGCGCGAAGAGGCGAAGGCGCTCGTTCGGTGTCCGAGGAAGGGTGTCAGACGATTCGTAGGAGGCTTGGTTTTTCTCGGTCACTTCCCTCAGCCCTCTGTCCTTTTTCAAGGGATATCCGCCTCGGAGAGAGCGTGAAGTGACCAAGTAGTACCAGGCGCCAGCAAGCCACCTGTCACTGCCCACGCGGCCTGCTGCCGCTGGCCGCAGCGCAGAGGCCACCCCAGCACTCGTGGTGTTGAGCCTTGAGCCGTCACGCTGCCAACGACGCCCACGCCCCTGCTGCCTCCCCCTGGGGGGTCCCTCTGGGCCGCCGTGTGCCCCATGAGGCTGCACCGCGTCTCCACCGGCCCAGCGCACAAGCCCTCATGCCACCCGTCCGCAGCCCTCCTCTCCCCCTCGGCTCCTGCCCTCTCCCTCCACATCGCCCCCATTCCGCCTGTACGCTTCCTGAGCCTGCCAGAATGACGCGTGAGGAGCCGTGGGAACAGACTCGCCAGGAGGAGGGAGCTGAGGTGGCGGAGGCGCCGTACCGCTTGAGGCGCGGCGGCTCTCCACAGGCGGCGGGAAAGCACTGTAGGCGCCCGGGGTGGGCCTTGCCTGGGCGATGGAAACGAGGGTACAAGCACGGGGCATGACGTTTCGAGTAGGAGTCTGCGGAATGACCTCTCGTGTCATAGGGCTCGGCGTGCTGGTCGCCACGGTGGTTCATGCCCAGGCAGTGGCTCCAGCGCCACCTCCAGCTCCGTCCATGCCAGTGCCTGTTCCCCGGTACGTCCCCAAGGGAGCGGGGGCACCCAGGGTAGGACAGCCGGGCGAGCAGAGCGCGCCCATCGACCGCTCGCCGAATACGCGAGTGCTTCCTCCGACAAGCGAGCTTGGACTCTAGGCCGCGGATGAGCCGAAAGCGGTCAAGAAGCCTGTGCCGGCGTCCCCGCCAGACATTGACGAGCTACTGGCTGCTCGGCCGAGTCCTAGCGCTCCTGAACTGCTGAGCTGTCGTCAGCGAGTCCTGCGCGCCTCCAAGAGTTCCGGCCAGGAGGAGACTCGACACAACCTTCCTCGTACGCCCCGGGAGTGCGTCACTGCGCGCCTCCTTCTTCACTGTGCGAATCTGGAGTTGATTGAGTTTATTCGCCAAGCCATGCACACTCCCAGGCTTGGAGGTATTGACCCAATTCCGGCGCGACGCGCTGAGGTTGACGCCGTGTTTTACTGGCAGTTCAGGCTGTGCGAGCCATTTCGGAGTTTGCCGCAAATTGAGCTGCTTTATAGCGACATAGTTTCCGCGCTGGACAAGCAATTCAAAGGGGAGAAATGAAAACCACAGAAAGCGTGTTGTGGTTGTTTGATAAAGTGAATGATATCCGCGTTGCGGCGTCCCGAGATGCCGAAAAATTGGATGCCCTTTCCAAAGATCCTGCGCTCGAACGCGAGGCCTTGGAGAAATTTCCTGACGAGCCGATGCTCTACCAGCAACTACAAGCCTTACTGGAGACCGACCGGATTCTGGCGAGACAAGGGGTCTTTTTGACTCCGCGGTCCTTTTGGGAGGAGATTTAATATTGCAGTTCCTTCTGGTGGCTAGAACCAGCATGGCTCCCGAACTGCTGAGCTGTCGTCAGCGAGTCTTGCGCGCCTCCAAGAGTTCCGGCCAGGAGGAGACTCGACGCAACCTCCCACGACCCCCAGGGAGTGTCTCGCGTCCCAGAACACTGTTTTGGGGCCCCCTTTCCACCTGCGGCGTCCTGGTGTGCTCGGACCGTTGTCGGGCGTGAATTGCTCCACGACGGTGATGGCGTGTCCCTCACGAGCGAGGAACCGTGCCACCGCACCGACCACTCCGCCCGACGGCGATCCGTGCCCTACCGGGCATACTGCCCTAGCCCGCAGCCTCGCTGGGAGGGGGGGCGGAGAGCCGAGAAGAAGGAGCAGGCGTCCCGGCGCGCTCAGCGACAGCCCTGGTTGCGGAACACCTGGAGCACGTCCCCGTGGAAGGAGGCGGTGAACAGGTTCAGCGCCCCATCCCCATCCACGTCCGCCACGGTCAGCGAGCCCGGGCTGTCGAGGACGCCGTGGTTCGTCGGCCGCTCGAAGGTGCCGTCCCCCCGCCCGGCGAGGATGCTCACGAAGTCGCTGGTCCGCGTCGCCGCGAGGATGTCCAGCCGACCATCCCCGTTCAGGTCCGCCAGCGCCAACTCGAAGGCCGTCGCCCCGAGGGCCTGGACCGCCGCCCCTGGAACCCGCTCGCCGAGCCCAGGAGTACCTGGACGCCGCCCGAGAGGGCCCGAGAGGGTGTCAAAGAACTTGAGCGACGCAACCTGGCACCACCCGCGGCGGGAAGGCGAACCGAGGGAAATGAGCCAAAAAATCCCCCCGTCTCCACCGAGCCGCTGCCTCGCGGAACACCGCGACGAAGGCACGGTACTGCTCACGCAGTTCTCTCAGCGCCTGTCGCGTGGAGGCATGCCCCAGTGGCCGCGGGCTGCGTTTGAGTCGCTCAGGCCGGGTATGCGGGTGCTGAGCCTGCACGGCCTGAGCCCCCAGGGCGGGCTTGCCTCGCGCACGCGCTTCGGCTTCCACCTCCTGGAGCAATTCCCGCACCGCACCCTGCCTCTCTTCTTCACTCTTCCCCACCCAACACGGCAGCGGCGCTACCTCCAACGCCACCGGCTCGGCCCACTGCTCGGCGAACCGCCCCTCCCCCTCCGCCCTGCTCCCACTGCCGCGTTTGCTCCAGCGCTTCGTCCAGTTGAACCAATGGAAGAGCCGCCGCGCCGCTCCCAGCAACTGCGGCAGGCACGTGAGGCCCGGCCACTGGGCGCACTTCTCCACCAATCCTTCCTTCACCCCGTGGGCGAGCACGTAGCGCAGCCGGCCCACCAGCGCCGTGTCGTCCAGCACCGGCTCCGCCGAGTAGCGCCGCTCCCAGAAGCCTCCACTCCAGTCCACCAACCGCCCCACCTTCTTGGAGAGATTGGCGCGCAGGTACTGCATGAAGGAGGCGAGGGACGCACCACGAGCCCACACCAGCAGGTGGAAGTGATTGGAGGCGAAGGTGAAAGCGTGTAGCCGCACGCCGCCCGCACTGTGTTGCACCGCTTTGGCCAACACGCCTCCCACCACCTCGTTCACCTCCAGGCTGGGGCGCAGCAGCATTCGCCCCTGGAAACACCTGGACGTGACGAAATAGTAGCCTTCCTCCTGGAACATCCTCAGCGGCCAACCCATCCCCTCCCCCGCGTTTGCTCCGCGAGACTGAATGCACGCCGCAGGCCAGCCCTCAAGACCTCGGAAAGACTTGGAAGGCCGTCGTTTGCCCCGTCCAAGCCGAGTCTCATTCCCCACTCGAGTCCCGGTTTCGAATCCTTTGACACCTCAGCGGGGGCGGAGGAGGAACTCCGCCACGCGGAACTGTCCTCGACGCGTGGGCCTCGAGCCAGCTGGGCGCGACCGCGAGGGAGCGACTCCACGAGCTGAACGGGCTGGCCGAAGTGGCGCTCCCTTCAGTCTATGACCCGGTGGTTCCAACCTTTTGACCGGCCAGGGAGCCAGAGACAGGTGTGCCCATACGCGCCGGCCCACCGCCAGGTGCCCGGGGACTGGGGCGTGGCCGCCTTCGTGGCATCCACGAGCACGGCGCCGCCGAAGCCAAAGGCCCATCCCGGATCGTTGGGGAGTTCCAGCGTACCGGTCTGGGGCGCGAGCATCGCGGCGGCCGTCGCTGACGACTGGAACAAGGGCGCGCCTCCCGTGCGCTCGGCTCCTCCCGCATCAACACATGCACTCGTAGATGCGCATCTTGAGGCGATTGAGGACCTTGCCCTCGCCGGAGCGAAGCTCGCGGCTGAAGCCGAAATCATCCTGGATGAGGAGCTCGAGCTGCCCGTCCCCGTCGACGTCGAGCAAGGTGTCGATGTCCTCGAACCAGGAGAGCTCGAGGAGCCGCGTCCGCTCGACGCCCCGCTCGGTGACGCGGTAGAGGCCCCACACGTTGGCCTGCGGGTCTGAGCACCCGGGCTCCCCGATGCGCAGCTGGAACGAAATCCAGGTCTCGCCAGTAGTGGGGTGCCGGACCGTGACCACGTACGGCGCATACACCTGCTCGAGCGCACCCGCGACCTTGGCTTCGACCTGCTCGGCCCTGGCCTGGGCGATGACCTCGGACGCGAGGAAGTCCGCGCGCGCCGCGGCCACGGCGGCCTCGTTCACGGCCGGCCGCGGAACCCGAATCGGTGCGGCGCTGGCCGCGCGGGCGAAGCTGCCCTTGCAGCGGCCGAGGCGAGCGGCCAGCACCTTCTGGCCGAAGGAGAGGACACTGTCGGCGGTCCAGGTGAAGCCAGCGTAGTCCGGGCGGCCCACCAGGCGGGCCACGATGGCAAAGCCAGACACGGTCGCATGACAGCGCTCATCGACGACCACCTCGCGCTTGCTCCAGGCGCGCAAACCCGCCGGGAGGTCGGCCTCGGAGACCTCGGCGATCACGCTCGAGTTCGACTCATCGCCAGTCAGGCGCAACGGCCCGTGCGGCGGCAGCTCCTCTGCCTTCTCGACATCGGCCAGCACCAGGTAGGAGGTGTCGCCAACTGGGACCACGAAGTGCAGCGGGGAGGGCGATGCGGGCCGGCGCGTCACCGGCTCGCCGTGGGCGCTCCCCGCCAAGAGCGTCATCAGCAGGAGGCCACAGGTCACGGCCGCACCGGCCAGCGCTCTCATCAACTCGGAACGAAGTGGGTTGGACATGGCCGCTCGCAGTGCAACCGGCGAGCCAGGGCACGATGGCCTTGAATTTCAAGGCTTTGCACCATCGCGTCTCCAGCCGCACACGAGGGGACGTGGCTCCAGGGACACACGGACCTTCGCTTCCAACCACTTACACCCTCTCGGGACACCCTCTCGGCCACAACGCCCGGAAGCGGCTCAGAGTCCGGCCGCGAAGTCGCCGATGAGACGCGCCACCTCCTCCAGCTGCTCGATGTGAGGGAAATGAGCGGCCTCGGGGATCAGCTCGAAGCGGGCGCCCGGGATGCAGCGGGCATAGAGCCGACCGTACTCCACATCCACGATGCGATCGCTCTCAGCGGATAGGCGGGAGAGAGGCCGTGTGGAGGGTGAGGGCTGGTGCAGAGGGGCCGAGAAGGGCCGCTGACGGAGGCCGCCCGAGCACTGCGCCAGGCCAGTGGAGAACACGCCCTCCACGGCGCGTCTTGGGTTTGCCCGGAACCCGCCCCCCCCCGGCGAGGGAAGGCGCCGGGGTTGACTGGAGGAGCGGGCGGGGCTTGCTCAGTATCCCCACACCTGCATCTCGTTGAGCGAGTAGCCCCACTGCGTGGCGCGCTGCGTGCCGAGCATGCGCACATAGCGGCCGCTGCCGTTCAGGTTGGGCAGCACCACATGGCCGTACGAGACGCCGTTGGTGGTGGAGTAGAACGTGGTCCAGTTCACGCCGTCGTTCGAGGCCTGCAGGTAGTAGACGCTGGCGCCGGCGTCCCAGTACAGGTCGACGCCATTGATGGTGCGCACCGAGCCCAGATCCACCATCAGCCACTGACTGCCGGCGGCGCTGCCCTCGATCGAATTCCAGCGCGTGCTGGTGGTGTTGCCGTCGAAGGCATTGTTCGGGCCCAGGCTGGCGTTGTAGCTCGACGAGGCCGAGGCCGGCTTGCCCTGCGACAACAGCACCGTCTGCGGCACCGTGACGGCGGTGCCCGGATGGTAGCTCGAACCGAGCTTGTTGCGCGTGCTGTCGGCATTCACCCCGAACCGCGACAGGCTCCAGCGCTGACCCGTGCTGGTGTCGCCCAGGTAGAGCTGGTAGCCGCCCGCCGTGGTGGACGAGAAGAACACGTAGTTGGTGCCGTTGACGGGCCAGGGATCGGAGTTGTTGCTGTTGCAGTCGTTGATGCTGAGCTGGTTGGGCGTGTCGCCCGGGTTGACCTTGGTGTAGAGCTGGTCGAGTTGGGTAGCGTCCTTCCAGCGTGCATAGAACACGGTGCCGTCGGCGCGCACGATCGGGTAGTAGGTCGCCAGCCCGGTCGGCGTGTCGAACGCGACCTTGGTGCGGGTGGCGACGGTCTGCTTGTACAGCCCCATGCCGGAGCCCGCACCGGTGACGAAATAGACGGCGCTGCCGTCAGGGCTGGCGAACGGCATCGAACTCTCCACGTTCGGTGCCGTGTTGGTGAGGTTCACCACCGAGGTAAACACCGGGCCCGAACTGGTGTACGACAGCGTGGCTTGCATGATGTCGCCGTTCTGCTTGAACAGCAGCGACTTGCCATCGGCGCTGAACTTGGGGTCCTCGTTGCGCGTCTGGCCGGTGCTGTGGGTCAGGTTGACGGGTAGCGCGCTGGAGCCGACCTGCCAGAAGAAGACGTTCCACGCGCCATTCGCGATGCCCATGAAGGCCAACCATTTGCCGTCGGGACTGAACACCCCGTTCATCGGATCCTGGATGCCCCAGGTGCTGTTGGACACCTGCGTGAGCGTGCGGGCCGCGAAGTCATAGATGAAGAGCTGGCTGGTGCCGTCGCCGTAGCCGACGTAGCTGTGATACGCGAGCTTGCCCGTCAGGCTGGCCGGAAAGGTGGAGTCGGACTGGGTCGGCGGATTGGCCACGCAGGCCGCGTGGGCCGCCATGCCCAGGGTGGCAACAAAGGCGCCCGCGGCAAGGCGCAGTGCGAGAAAGCGGTGAGGCATGGGTTGAACTTCCTGTGCGAATGCGTCGATGGGGAGAGGCCACCGGGTTGAGCCTTCGCCGCACCGGCGGTGAGCAGGCAAAGCTCCGCCCGCTCGGGTTTAACGAGGCTTCATGAAGCAACAACTCGTCTACCACGAAAGGCGTGAAGGTGACGAAAAATATGAAGCCATCCGAGCGCGTGAACCGGGATGGGAATGAGCTGTCTGGACCTGGTTTGATGTCCTGCAACAGCCGCGCGCCCTGGGGGGAACCACCGCTCACCCAGGGCTCAGAGCCGTGCTCCTGCTCGAAGGCGACGAAGACGACACGGCCATCTCCCACCGGCGCGTGGGTCGAGGTGGGCTGCTCGTCGGGAGAGGGCAGCGCCGAGGAGAGCATCCGCGTCCCGCGGCGCGTGCCGTTCGTCACCCAGAGGGACGTCTGTAACGGGAAGATGCCGGCGACGCTCCGGAACGCGAAGAAGAGCTTGTCTCCCGAAATGACGGGGAAGAGCGTGAAGGTATCGATCCGCCCTGGGTCGTCCGCGGGAAGAGTGAGCAGCTCCGCGGATAGGCGGGAGAGAGGCCGTGTGGAGGGTGAGGGCTGGTGCAGAGGGGCCGAGAAGGGCCGCTGACGGAGGCCGCCCGGCTTCGCAGGCCGCGTAGGTAGTTATCTCGAGCGTGCAGCACGTTGCGTCCTCGGCGCCGCGACCCCGCCACAGGCCGCGTTCGCGATGCTGACGGAGACCTTCCGCGACGACCCGGACCTGGTCGCGGCAGCCATTCGCAAGCCATAGCCGCGAACGGGTCGGTCGCATCAAGACGATCTCTAATGAATAACGGACGGCCCGTTATGGAGCGTCTTGGGCGACGGGGCTATCTAGAGGGTGCAAGGCCGTTGAACCCACTACTTCGACCCCTCGAAAGAGACTCCCCATGACGACCCTCAAGACCGTTCTGATTACAGGCTGCTCCTCTGGCTACGGCGCGGAGACCGCGCGCTACTTCCACGAGAAGGGCTGGAACGTCATCGCGACCATGCGCAACCCGCGGCTCGGTGATCTGCCCAAGTCCGAGCGGCTCCGCATCCTGGCCCTGGACGTGACGAAGCCGGAGAGCATCACGGCGGCGGTCGCGACGGCCGGTCCCATCGACGTGGTGGTCAACAATGCTGGCATCGGCGTCGTGGGCGCCTTCGAGGCAACCCCCATGACGACGATTCGCGAGGTCTTCGAGACGAACACGTTCGGCGTCATGGCGGTCCTCCAGGCCGTCGTGCCGCACTTCCGAGAGCGGCGAGCGGGAGTGGTGGTGAACGTGACCTCGAGCGTGACGCTCGCCGCGATGCCGCTCGCCGCGGTGTACACAGCCAGCAAGGTCGCCATCGAAGGATTCACCGCTTCGCTCGCGCACGAGCTGGGCGCCTTCAACGTGCGCGTGAAGCTGGTCGAGCCTGGCTACGGCCCCACCACGCGGTTTGCGGTGAACGGCGGCGAGCGCATGCAAGGGGTGATTCCGAAGGCCTATGAGTCGTTCGCACAGCCCATCTTCGCGGCCTTCGCTCAGCCAGCGCTGACGACGAAAGAGTCCGACGTGGCCGAGGTGATATGGCGCGCGGCCAACGACGAGTCCGGGACGCTCCACTTTCCTGCGGGTCCCGACGCCGTCGCCCTGGCGCAAGCCAGCCGCGAATCACGGACACCGTGACCGCCTCGGCCGTCGAAAGCGTGGGCTGACCATGGGACGCCTTCTTCCGCTCGTCGTGTACCTTCCCGCCGGTGTCGCCATCGTCGGAGGGGTTCACTACTACCTCTGGGCCCGCCTGGTACGCGACGTGGGCTTCCCACCGCTACCAGCCCAAGCCTTGACGGTGCTTCTCGCCGTGCTTGCGATCAGCGTTCCTGTCGGCGTGGTCGCTAGCCGGCTCGCTCCCCGCCGCTGGTCGGTCTGGTGGCTCGAGCCCGTCTATCTCTGGCTTGGCACGTCCGTGTTCCTCGCGCTCGCCGCGGCCGTCCTGGAAGTGCTGCCCGCCTTCCCCTCTCGCGTCTCGAGCGCTACCGGCATCTTGATGTTGGGCTCGAGCGTCTCCCTGTGGGCATTGCTCGAAGCTCGCAGCGCCCGGGTGGAACGCGTGGAGATCTCGCTGCGGAGGCTGCCACGCGAGCTCGATGGTCTACGCATCGTCCAGCTCTCGGATCTGCATATCGGTCAGACACTGGGTCGCGCGTTCCTCGAGCGGGTCGTGGCGCGGGTGAACGAACTCGCGCCTGACGCGGTCGTCATCACGGGCGACCTGGTCGACGGCAGTGTGGAGGACCTCGAGCGAGACGTCGCTCCGCTCTCTGCTCTCACGTCGAAATACGGCACGTTCTTCGTGACCGGGAATCACGAGTACCACGCAGGTGCACCGGAATGGTGCGAGCACCTCGGCAAGCTTCGCGTTCGTGTCCTCCGTAACGAGCACGTCGCCCTGGAACGCAACGGACAGATCCTTCACCTGGCCGGCATCGACGACTCCGAAGCGGCACACTTCGACGTCGGGCATCGCGCCGACCTCCCACGGGCCGTCGAGGGCCGTGACCGCAGCCGCCCGCTGATTCTGCTGGCTCACCAACCGAAGGCCGTTCACGAGGCGGTGCAACACGGTGTCGATCTGCAGCTGTCCGGCCACACGCACGGAGGCCAGGTGTGGCCGTTTCGCTGGCTCCTCCGAGCAGGTCAGCCTGCGGTCGACGGTCTCCGGAAGATGGGCGATACGCTCCTTTACGTCAGCCGTGGAACGGGCCACTCCGGACCTCCCATGCGCCTCGGGGTGCCACCCGAGATCACCGAGCTCGTCCTGCGGGCCTCGGCCGACTATTGAAGAGCCCCATGGCCATGCCTGCACAATCCTCTGGAGCTCCGTCAGGACCTGCGCACGAGTCGCCTGACCCGCTCGCGTCCATCATCTCGCTTCTCCGGCCACGGACACTCCTCCCCAAGGTGATCAGCGGCGCGGGAAAATGGAGCGTGCGGTACGCCGCGCACGAGCAGCCCGGCTTCTGCATCATGCTGGAGGGCAGATGCTTCCTCGATGTCGACGGCGCGGACGAGGTGGAGCTCGAAGAGGGCGACTTCGTGCTCCTGCCTTCGACCCCAGGCTTCGTGATGTCGAGTGCGCGCGGGTTGCAACCGAAGCTCATCACCGCTTCTGACGGCAACGAGCTACGGCACGGCATCCAGGTGGGCCCGCCCACGATGCGCCAGCTCGGAGGCGCTTTTCACGTGGATCGCGCGAACGCAAAGCTGCTCGAAAGGTACTTGCCCGCGATGATTCTCGTCCGGCGGGACGACCCCGGTGCAGCACGCCTGCGGAGGCTGGTCGAGCTCATTGGCGAAGAAGCGACCACACGTCGCGCCGGTCGTGAGCTCATCCTCGAGCGCCTCATCGAGGTTCTGCTCATCGAGGCCCTGCGTGTTCAGACCGTCGAGGCCGCGGGTCGCGAGAAGGGGTTGCTGGCGGGACTTGCCGACCCAGGGATCGCCCGTGCCCTACGGAAGTTGCACGCGGACGTCGCACACCGATGGACGGTCGCGAAGCTTGCACGCGCCGCTGGCATGTCGCGGGCGGTGTTCGCCGAGCGGTTCGCACGCACGGTCGGAACGCCGCCGATGGAGTACGTCCTCGATTGGCGAATCGCAATCGCGAAGGACGTTCTCCTTCGCGAGAAGCGGTCACTGTCCGAGGTCGCAGAGATGATCGGCTATCAGTCCGCAAGTGCCTTCAGCGTCGCGTTCTCGCGTCACGCCGGTTGTTCACCGAGTGGGTTCGCGCGTTCCAGGTTCAAGTGACCCATGCCCTCTTGCGCGCGGCAATGCACGGGCTCTCCGACGACAGGCGGAGCCCAGTGAGGCTTCGCGATCGAGTCCGTTCCCGTCTCCCGGACGGTCACCCGCGGTGACCTAGTCCACGCGCGAGACGCGGATCACCGTGACGAGCAGCACCTGTCAGCCTGACGCCTGAGTTGCTCAGGTGGTCGATGGCGGGCTCTGAGGAGCCCGTCATCTGTACGGGCGCTCGTGGACTGCGAAGGCCGCATATCAAGCCGGCCGCGGGTCAACCTGTCGCGTCGCTACGCGCAGCACGCCAATCGGGGAAATGCACGGACAGGTAGTCCGCGAAGCCGAGAAGGGTGTCAGACGACTCGTAGGAACGACTCGGAGAGCAGGTGTCGGAACGAGTTCTTTGACACCTTCTCTGGGCGCGCGACCTTGCTGGCCCCGGCAGCGGCCCTTCTCGGCCCCTCCGCTCCATCCCTCACCCTCCACATGGCTTCTCTCCCGCCTATACTCCGTACCGACTTGGGAGGTCCGGATGCGCGTCTCAGCATCGAGGAGAGCGTGCCGAGCCTAGTCAACATGTTGGTCTCGAAGCTCGGGACGCCCGGCCTGCAGTATCTTGATTACCTTGGCCGGACTGTCCCTTGGTGAACTGTACAGGCCAGACGCACGGAGGCCCATCTCCCTCCTGTTGAATGCCGGTGTCCGCGGGCGTGGACCGTGGACGTCGGCGCGCACGACGAGCTAAGTCACCTCGCCAACATGACTCCAAAGAAAAGGCGGGAGTGGGCCCGCGTCTTCATCAGCGCCAGGCAGCAGGGACTTAGCACTACTGCGTCAGGGGTAAGCAGGCGGTGAAGGAGGAGCCTGTCTGCTCGATTGGTCTCAGAAGTCAGGTGCGGACCCCTACCGCGAAAGTCGACCGGTGCGTATTGCTTGGGCGGTGGAGCGGATTGAATGAGCCAGGTGATGCGCACCTTCATGGATGCCAGTGGGGTTCAACGACTTGAGGCGTATTTCCAACGCATTGGCGATGTCCTGGGCGAGGACAGCCGTCGGGGCTCCTTTGCCATCTACGCCATGGGACTGCTGGGCGATGGCGAACGCAAGAGCATTGAGCCCATTGCTGCGCGGGCCTGCCCTGACCCCAGCAAGGCCGATGCACTGCACCAGCGACTGCTGCACTTCGCCGTCAACTCTCGCTGGAGCGACCGGGAGGTTCGCCGCGAGGCCGCCCGCTACGCACTGGAAGCCCTGACGCAACGCGAGCCCGTGGAAGCCTGGAGCGGATAGGCGGGAGAGAGGCCGTGTGGAGGGGTGAGGGCTGGTGCAGAGGGGCCGAGAAGGGCCGCTGACGGAGGCCGCCCGAGCACTGCGCCAAGCCAGTGGAGAGGCCGCACAGCCCCCTTTGCACTGGCCACCCGTGGATGACGCCCGCCCGACAACACCTAGTGGTCACCTGACGCGCGTCACGTGGTCGGGCTCGCGGACGGTGGACGCGACAGATTCCAGATTCCATGTGACCTTGCTTGGCGTTGCACACCTCACACAAGGAGCACAGACGATGAAGACCGAGAACATGGACGGCCGGGCCCTGGCGGAGCAGACGTTGCGCGGTGTGGTGAACGCGGCCCGTGAGGCGGGCGTGTCGCTCACCGAGGAGCAGGGCGCCGCGGTCACTCAACTCCTGGCGGGCCGTCTCGCCGAGCTGAGCGGGAAGGGGCTCGGTCCCGAGGAGTTCGCCCGGCAGGGAGGACAGGCGGCCCTGGAGTGCATCCGGGCGGTCCTCGATGCGTCGGCCATCATCGAGGACGAAGCCGCGAGCTGGGCGGCTGTCGAAGCCCTGGCGCACGCCCTGAAGTTGGGCGGCTACCGGGTGGCCGATGACAAGCTCGAGCAGGTGCGCGCGCTCCTGATGAAGGAGGCTGCCAAGATCCTCGCCCGCAAGCTGGACCAGGAGACGCGCGTGCAGCAGCTGCGCGAGCGCGCGGCATGGGCGGTCCGGCAGGTCTTCGGCGAGCCCCGGAACCCCACGGCGTTCAACTAGGAGCCGCCCGCGATGACGCCCGTTGACCCTCTGATGTTCGAGGTGTTCGCCCGGGAGTCCATAGGCGTTCTTCGCCAGGATCTACGCTCCTGGGCGCTCCAGGTGATGCTTGCCGGTCTGTCGTTTGAGGCGCGGATCGCGGAGCGGAACAAGGCCATCCGCGCCGCGGCTGACTTCCTCCCGGCGGACATGCCCACGTCCGAGCGCGCGCGCCAGCTCCACGCGGAGTTGTGCGCCGTGAGTCGTAGCACCCGGCCCTCGCACCCTGACGTGGGCACCATGCGCGGGGGTCTGGCCCTGGCTCTGCTCGCGCGCGACCGAGTGCCGGATGTGCAGCAGGTCCGCCGAGTGCTCGACGAAGATTGCCTTTAGGGTGTCTGGGAAATGCAAACGGTCCATGAGACATATGGACCATGACGAACGAGCAAACACACCAGCTCCCGCGGGCGGATAGGCGGGAGAGAGGCCGTGTGGAGGGTGAGGGCTGGTGCAGAGGGGCCGAGAAGGGCCGCTGACGGAGGCCGCCCGAGCACTGCGCCAGGCCAGTGCAGAGGCCGCACAGCCCCCTTTGGGTACACGCCTGCTCAGGCCGCGCTCCCCTCAGGGGCGAGGCAGTGGGCTTGGGCCTGTGGGCCACCGCGGCCTGGCGCTCAACACCACGCGAGCTGCGCTGGCCCCTGCGCCGAGGCCCGCTTCGCAGGCCGCGTAGGTAGTTGCATGTGCTCCAAAATCGCGCGCACCCCACCGGGTGCCGTCAGGTACGCCAGCACCTGGCGCCTGCCTCCACAGCGGGCGCAGGCGAACACGTCCAGCGCGAACGTCCTGCCCAGCAGCCCGGCGAGAGTCCAATCGTGGCGCGCGCTCCTTCTTCGGCTCCTCCACCGTCACGGCCATTGACGGGCGCTCCTCCTCCGGCTCCGGCTCCGCACCTGCTTGGGGGAGCAGGACGCCGCCCTGGTCCCGGGCGAAGCCCTCCAGCGCCTCGTCGAGGAGCGCGCGTTCCGCATCGCGGCCCACCAGGGCGTGGGGGTTGGCGCGGTGGGCCCTCGCCTCCGCGACGCCGCCAGGCCGGAAGATGGGCACCGGCTGCGCCACGCCCTTCACCTTGACCGGAGGCAGACGCTCGGCCCAGAGGCGCTCGCCCAGGGCCTGGGCCGTGGCCTCGTCGAACAGGACGCCATCCCGGGCCTGCTGCATCAGCCGCGCGGCGAGGTTCACCGTCCGGCCCATCAACGCGTACTCGTGCCGGAGGGGGCCACCACGCAGACCGCAGCACACCCGCCCGGTGGCGATGCCAATGGATGCGCTCAACCCCTGCGTTCGCAGCGTCGCGAGCGCCTGGAGCGCCGCCTTCACCGCCCGCGCCGCGTCATCCTCGTGCGCGCACGTGGGCAGCCCGAATGCCGCCACCAGCACCAGGCCCTCGTCGTCCACCAGGAGCTGGTTGACGCTGCCGCCCAGGCCATAGACGGCCTCCTGCATCGCGCGCACGGCGTCCGACAGCCGAGGCAGCAGCTCGTCCGAGGCCTCTTCTGGCAGCCCTTCCAGGCGCAGGAAGAGCACCGTCGCCCGGCGCAGCTCGGCGAGCCACCCGGCGCCCACTTCCTGTGCCGCGAGCAGGACGGCGGCGGGGAAGCACCCGGACTCGGCTTGCTCCGGCGGCAAGGGACGGTGGGCCGCGCGGCGCACCAGCAGCGCGGGCACGCAGGGCATCAGCAACTCGGCGGTTTTGACGGAACGCTCCACGTCGAGGCCTGGGTGCGAGCATAGCGCTACACACCGCGTGCCACCTCCATCCGCGTCGAGGCGTCCCTCTGGACACCACACAGTGCGCGCCTGGCCCCAGCGCGAGGCCCCCCCAGGCCGCGAGCACCACGACGCGTGACGGCTCCCGCCGAAACCGACGGCCGCGGCTACTTGATCGGGAACATGGAATTCCCGGAGAGCGTCTTTTCGGCGACGATCTCCTCTTGCATCACGTCCCAATGCTCCACGAAGCGCCCGTTCACGACCTTGAAGATGTCGACGACGATCATGGTCTTGTCGTCCCAACCGACGTATCGGCTGTGGATCATCACGAACTCGCCGTCTTCGATGACGAGACCGGGCTCGTAGCGGAAGTCAGCCTTCAGGCTCGGGATCGTCTTGCGGAAGAAGTCTGTCCCGTTCGGGCCGCGTGGGTTGTGCTGGATGTATCCGGGGTCCCAATACTTG